>JALZND010000105.1 GCA_030857845.1 Bacteroidota bacterium
AAATTATCCGAAGGGAATTCACCCCCGTAAGGATTACAGCTGGTTCAGGGCTAAAAATCCCTACTATTGCTTCTGCCCATATAAAGAAAAATATTGATAGCACTACCAGGAAAACCATATTGTAATGGGCGGTAATCCATACAGATTTTTCAGCTCGGTCGGGCTGGGATGCCCCCAGGTTTTGGCCTACAATGGTAGCCGCAGCATTGGAAAGTCCCCAGGAAGGCAATATTGAAAATATGATAATCCTTATGGAGATGGTATAACCAGCAAGCACTTCACTGCCAAACATCGAAATAATTTTTACCAGGAATATCCAGCTGGCAGATTCAACTAAAAATTGCCCCATAGCCCCTATAGAAAGGTCTATAAGATTCCTGATGGTTTTCCACCGAAGCACAAGGTTTTCATAAGAAATCCTAACAGTACCTTTGCTTCCCAAAAGATAATAAAGCTGGTACAATACGCCTATAAACCTTCCAATTGTGGTAGCAATTGCTGCCCCTTCAATGCCAAATGCAGGAACAATGCCCCATCCAAATATAAATAGCGGGTCAAGTACAATATTCAACCCATTGGCTACCCAAAGTGACCGCATGGCAATTGCAGCATTTCCAGCGCCCCTAAAAATTGCATTGATAAGGAAAAGTAACATGATGCTGATATTCGACGCAAACATCAGCCGGGTATACTTGAAGCCTTCTTTAATAAGTTCCTCCGTGCCCCCCATAATCCGAAGTACTTCATCGGCATATAAAAACCCCGGAATACCAATCAATAGGGATATAATAATCGCAATGAATATAGCCTGAAAAGCAGCATTTCCTGCCCGCTTAAAGTCCTTTTCACCTACCCTTCTAGCAACCAATGCTGTTGCAGCCATACTTAAACCTATGGCAACTGCATAAATTAGGGTCAATACAGATTCAGTCAAGCCTACGGTGGCTACAGCATTCGTGCTGATTTGCCCAACAAAAAATATATCGACGACAGCAAACAATGCCTCCATGACCATTTCAAGGATCATGGGAACTGCAAGTAAAAATATAGCTTTGCGGATACTTCCAGAGGTAAATTCTGTGTGGGTCCCTTTAATAGCTAATAAGAAATTTAGGTAAAATTTTTTGATACTATTCCTCCAAAGTGCCATGGAACTGAAAAATAAAAAGTAATAAAATTAATAAATGTAAAATGTACCTGGTCAAGGATTGACCTTAAAGAAATGTCGCTATGGTAGGAATGGTCCACATAATGAGACAAATATAGCAAAGAGAACAAGTATTCAAAACTGGTTGTAAATTTTTTTGTTATATGATGGAATGGTGAATGGTAATGGTGTCAATGATGAATGGGGAATGGTGATTAATTAAATGATTTTTATTTCAGGAGCTTCCTATAATTTATTTAAAAAACAAATGATATGCATTGGGGTTGATTACAAAGTTGATCATAAAAATGGCTTGACATGAATAGATCTTTTAATTTGGGTAAAATTGCTGGCATTAAAATATTAATGCACTGGACATTTCTGCTCCTGCTTGCCTGGATTATATTTTCAGAAGTGGGTAAAGGAAGTGACACCGAGACTATTTTAATAACGGTTATATTTGTGCTGTCAATCTTCTTTTGCGTAGTGCTCCATGAGCTGGGGCATTCCCTTACAGCCAAAAAGTTTGGAATAGGCACAAAGAAAATAACGCTTCTTCCCATTGGTGGGGTAGCCAGCCTGGAGAGGATGCCTGAAGACCCTAAACAAGAATTATTGATTGCAGTAGCAGGGCCGGCTGTAAATGTAGCCATTGCTGTGTTGCTTCTGTTTTTTGTTGATTTTTCACAATATCAAAATGCGGAAAATATCCCTACGGCAATTACCCCATCCAATTTTCTAATGTTTTTGTTTTCTGTTAATGTAATCCTTGTGGTATTCAATGCGATTCCGGCATTTCCTATGGACGGGGGCAGGATATTGCGTGCTTTTCTTGCAATGCGGATGGATAGGGTGAGGGCCACAAATATTGCAGCATCGTTGGGAAAATTTTTTGCAATAGCATTTATATTATTAGGTCTTTTCTACAACTTTTTCTTAATCTTCATTGGTATATTTGTATACTTTGGTGCATATGCAGAAAATACTGTTGTACAACATTTAGAGTTAATGAAAGGCTTTAGGGTTAAAGATGCCATGATTACAAACCTGTCTGTCTTGTCCCCTCAGGATACTATACAGGATGCCACACAAAGATTGCTTGCAGGATCTGATATCCATTTTCCGGTTGTTGATAATGGAAAAGTTTTGGGGATTTTAACACAGGAACGCCTTATAAATGCCCTTCAGGCAAAAAAACACGAGTTGACTGTTGTTGAGGTAATGGAAAAAGATTTTGAGAGCTTTGATGTAAATGAAAAATTGACAAACGTCTATGCTAAATCGCAGCGGTCCAAAAATTTCTTTTCCCCTGTTATTCAAAACGACCAGCTTGTTGGGGTAATTAACCGGGAAAATCTAAATGAATTTGTAATGATCCGATCAGCGTTTGATTCTTAGTTTCGCAGTTCTCAGTTCACGGTTCTCAGTTTTTAAGTTCTCAGTTTTGAAGTTCTCAGTTTTAAAGTCTCAGTTTTAAAGTTCTTAGTTTTGAAAGTTCTTAGTTCTTAAGTTCTCAGTTCTTTATAATTAAGTTCTCGGTTTTAGTTATCAATTTCTCTTTTATTTGTTGCAGTTAAATGTTCTCAGTTTTATATTAAAACAGTCTGTTTATCATCATCCAAGAAAATAAATTTTATAAAAGAAGTAAATAACAACTGTCAACCAAAATCATGAATGAACAAACAGAGAACTGAGAACCGTGAACTGAGAAACTGCGAACCGAGAACCGAGAACTGTGAACCGAGAACTAATAAACTCTTACTGCGAAATGATCCATCGATAGAGGTTTTCGACATCTTTTTTAAAAAACAACTCGGTTCCGACGTTCATGGTGGCGGCTGTACCACAGGCTACACCAAATTTTACCATTTCAGAATGCCCATTTCCCTGAGATAGGCTGTAGACCATTCCTGCTACCATACTATCCCCAGCTCCCACTGTGCTTTTTTTATGTACCGGAGGTGCAGGAATATGTTCTGTACGTTCATCAGAAATGAGCATTGCACCAGCAGCACCCATAGAAACAACCACTACTTTACTGTTATTTTTATAAATTAACTGCTTGGCGAACATTTCTACTTTTTCTGCACTTATAGAGTCCACTTTAGCAAGCTTGCTTAATTCACCAAGGTTGGGTTTTACCAGGTATACCCCTTCATCCACTGCAAGTTGCAAAGCCTCTCCTGAAGTATCCAAAATAAATTTTGCCCCCAATGTTTTTGCAGTTCTTGCCATTCTTGCGTAAAAATCTTTGGGCAGGCCTGGAGGCAAGCTACCACTGGCAACAATAAATTCTGGTTTAGGATCTATTTTTTCCAAAGCAGCAATAAACTGCTCTGCCTCTTGAAGGTCCATTTCCGGGCCTGGCATTCCGAACCTGTATTGCCTATTGGTAGAAGTTTCTACTACGATAAAGTTTTCCCTGGTCCAATCCCTGACTTTTATGGGCAAGAAGTTAATATCTTCTTTTTTCAATAGATCTTGCATTAAAAGGCCTGAGTAACCTCCTGATGAAAATACTGCCAATGAATCGCCGCCCAATTTCTTAATGGCCCTCGAAACATTTATACCACCTCCTCCTGGCTCGTATTTAATATCTGCACACCTCAATTTATGTTCGGGCACTATATGATCTATTGAAGCACTCTTATCTATTGCAGGATTTAATGTGATGGTAACAATGTTCTTCATCTTAATTTATATTTAAAAAAATACCTGTTCAAGATTCTTAATGAAAACTATATTAAAATGCACCTGTATCGGTTGCAATAATACAAAACTATTTATTTTTCTACATGCAATCAAAGGTTTTTCCGAGCTATTGTAAGGATCATGAACTTCAATCCTAAAACTTTTACAGACAATCATTGCAGTTATTAAATGAGAAAAAATACCCTTTTTTAATGGGTGGGGCTTTTGCTTTAAGGATCTATTCAGGAATATATCGTGACATAAAAGATCTTGTTATATTCTGCAGGGCAATAGATTATCAGAAAATCTTGAAATTATTTTCCGAAAGAGGCTATGAAGTGGAGATTACAGATCCAAGGTGGCTTGCAAAAGTTTTCCACAAAGGCCATTTTATAGATATCATTTTCAATACCACCAATAATATTTGCGTAGTAGACGAAAGTTGGTTTGATAATGCTGTTAAAGGGGAACTTTATGATGTCCCCGTGCTTTTTATAGCACCGAGAGCTTTTCTGGAGCAAGATTTATGTACAGAACATGGAACGCTATGATGGTGCAGACCTTAACCATCTAATCCTTAAATAAGGAGATAAAATGGATTGGAAGCGGGTATTGATGCGGTTGGACCAGCATTGGCACCTGCTACTCGCACAGTTTTTAAATTTCAAGTTTGTGTACCCTTCCGAAAGGCATATCATACCCCGATGGATCTTTGATGAACTTGTGGAAAGGGCAAAAATTCAATTTGACCTTCCTTCCCCTATTGCAAAGGTTTGCCTGGGGCCCCCTCGTAGACCATACCCAGTATAAAACAGATATTTTTGATTGGGGTTATAAAATTATAACCACCTTATCAGTTTAGGGTTGTTCAGATAGCTAAAAATTATTTTTTTACCTTAATAATATATTATGGAGGATATGGAGGAACAAGATCAGGGACCTAAAGTAAAAATTGCAGCTATTGGCGATCTTCACATACGGGAAAATGACCAAGGCAAATGGGAGGATTTTTTTAGGGAAATTTCCAAAAAGGCAAATATATTATTGTTATGTGGCGACCTGACAGACACAGGCCATATGATTGAAGCAGAAGTTTTCTGTAACGAATTGCGGGAGTGCACCATTCCAGTTGTAGCAGTACTGGGAAACCACGATTATGAACGGGGGAATCATAAAGCAATAAAGAAAATGATTGAACGGGAAAATGTCTATGTATTGGACGGTGAATCGGTTGTAATAAATGATATTGGTTTTGCCGGAGTAAAGGGATTTGGAGGCGGGTTTGACAAATACATGCTTTCGATGTTTGGTGAAACCCGAATCAAAGAATATGTACTGGAAGCTGTGGACGACGCTCTTCGGCTGGACCGTGCACTTGTACGTTTGGATAGCGATTTTATTGATCTGAAAAAGAAAATTGTGGTAATGCATTATGCCCTTATAAAAGCAACGGTTGTAGGAGAACCCGAAGAAATCTTTCCTTTCCTGGGATGTTCCAGATTGGCAGAACCATTAAACCGGCGCCAGGTGCTAGCAGCCTTTCATGGGCATGCACATGTTGGTACTATGGAAGGTACTACTTCTAAGGGTGTCAAGGTGTTTAACGTTTCAAAAAATATTTTAATCAAAGCAGGATATGAATTGCCTGCCTATATTATGGAGGTTTGATTTAGCCACCGACAAAAACCCACGATTATAAAAAACATCCAACGCTTTAAGCCTACTTTTTTTTATGATGTATACCTTATTCTGTGGCGATATTTATTTATTTTTAATGAATTGTTCTTAATTTTTATTTTTTGGAAAGCAATTTGTATAGATAAATTTGAAGTTTTAGACCGGCCTGAAATATCCAATTATTTTATGAACCTTAAACCTTGCTCACATGAAGAAGTTATTTTTATCAATGGTAATTATATGTGCATTTGCAATTAGCAGCTTCGCACAAAAAACACCTTTTTTTTCAGTAGGCCCCAAAATAGGCACCAATCACAGTAATTTTCTATCCAAGAACCATGAATTTGGCAAAGATGGTATTTTAGGGTACCAGGCAGGCGCTTTTTTACGGCTTGGATTTATGAAATCTTATATTCAGCCTGAAGCGTATTACAATTTCAAGAGCACCAGCCTTGTTATTGAAGACCAAAATCCAGGAGGAACTACAGACTTTTCCGGGCAGTTGAAATTCAACAACATAGATGTCCCAATTTTGCTGGGAACAAAAATATTTGATGCCAAAGTATTTAATTTACGGGTATTTGCTGGCCCTATGGTGTCATTTCTGCTTAGGGATGAAAATTCCTCTAAGAATTATAATCCTGATAACTACGATTTCAATAATAAAATCTGGGGAGGCCAGGCTGGCTTAGGGATGGATATTGGAAATGTTACCTTAGATTTTAGGTATCAAAGTAAAATGACAAACATCAGTTCTTTACTTTCCGGACCAGCCAGCTCCATACACTTAAGTGCCGGAATAAAACTTTTTTAATTAATTGCTTGTTTTCCTCTTTTAAGGGCTGCTTTAATACAAATTTGAAAAATTTCAGCACTATTTAAGTGCATAAATTTATTATATTTAGGTTTATCTTAAATTATCAGTGGCGCATTGGTTTTTATACTTGAAAATGAAAAATGAATAAACATATTATCGATTTGTTAAATTTAGGTTGTCAGGTGGTTTTTGACAAATCTACCAGACCTGGAAATTATATTCTAGTAAGGATAATATTTAAAGAAAAAGATAAAGAAAAAAGCCATACTTCTGAAAGCACCATTTCTGTAAATGACATGAATGATATTTCTTTAGCAAACCTCTTTTTTATCGAAACCAAAAATAAATTCCTGGAAAAACTATATTCCTAAACTTACTGCTTAAAAGCTGGGTCCCGGCATTTTATATAAATAAGGCTCACCTAATATAAAGGGTGAGCCTTATTTTATAATTCAAAATTTTGCGTATTTATCTACTTTTGATTTCAACAATTCCCTATCTGCAGTAATATTGGGGTCGCTAAAAATCATGGTCGACATCATTCCAATCACACTTTTTTTGTAGCCAAGCTTCACTGCCAAAGTTTCACAATAATCAATTTCACTTTTAAATACCTTTTTGTCAATTTTCATTAACTGCACAACATTATAAAGGTATTGGAATTTTTCATCACTTGTTAGTGGCTCCTCATGAGGGATTACTTCAGGGTTGCTGAATAATTTATTGATTTCCTCCTCAGAAAGACCATAGTTCTCTCCAATTTTAAAAATCCACTTCTGCTCTTTTAGACCTAGATCGTTGTCTGTAATAGCCAATTGAATTAAATTACTAAGTTGAGATTTTACCACGGTATTTTTGTTTAAGTGTAAATAATACTTATTAATTATTCAAAGATACCCATTGGTAATCGAAATATAAACTTGCAATATAAACCATAGACAAATTCCAGTGTAATAATTTCTTGTATCTTAATAGAATTTACAGGTTAAAATAGATGACTTTTGAAGATTTTTAACCTTTTCTACATGTTAAAAATTATACCGCTGCCCTTGAGATATTTTTAAAGGCGTACTCAAGGAATAAAATCTTTTAAAAAGAATATGTTAAAAAATTTTTGATTCTAATTTTTAAAATTTTAGTTATTTTAATAAAATAAATTCAAGAATTATAACAATAATCCCTTTTATTCCTCTCTTGAAGTCATATTGCCGCATTCAAAATCTTTACAGACTAAATCCGGTTTTCAAAATTTAATAAAACATAATAATCAACTTTTGATTTTTTTCTGGAAAATTTCCTGGTGTTTATTCATTTTTTGAAGAACATTAAGCCTCAATTTTTTATTTATATTGAACCGATAGAAATCCTATGTATGATTACTAGTCAAATATAAGCTATAAAAGCTTGGCTCAAAATCTTTAAATAAGAAAATACCTATAATTAAATGAACTTTATTAATTTAATTTCATAAGAAATTTTACAATTGGCAATTTGAAATTGAACCGTATAAATTATGAGGGTTTTAATCCTGACCACCATTAATATGGTTGTATATGCTGCCGCTTACTCGCAGGAAGTTTTTGAAAAACCAATAATATTTGATGAAACCAGAAAAGATTTGTCCCTTCAATATTTGAAAGATCGTTATGGCTTGAAAAAATATTCCCAATTTTGAATCACAGGATCATAGTAGTTCATTGGACCGGGCTTAAAGATTTAGACGCATCACATAGGGTTATGAATGAGCCTACCTTATCTGAATCAAGGACCGATATAAAATCTGGTGGGGTTTTAAATGTTTCGGCACATTACCTGGTTGACAGGACAGGTGAAATATACCGTATGCTGCCAGACACAATTTTTGCACGGCATGCTATTGGCATTAATTATTATGCTATAGGAATAGAAAATGTGGGGGATGGAAAAAGCGCATTGACGTTTGAACAGTTAACGGCAAATGTATATTTGATTAAGTTACTAAAGGAGATATACCTATAGAATATGTTATCGCATCATGAATACAAATCATTTATTGGCCAACCTTATTGGCTGGAAAAAGATCATTCATATTTAACAGAAAAAATTGACCCTGGAAATTAATTTATGGAGGCCATTATAAATGAGCTTTCAAACTACGGCATTTTAGGGCCTCCAAAACCTTAATTGTAACTATACTTTATTGCATCTCTTCTTTCAAAATAACTAATAAAATAGCTAATTTTCTTCTTGAGGGGGTCAAGTGATTGGCTTATTAATAATTTGTGGCATAAAACTATCCAGGTTCTTCAAATACATCATAATTATTTATATTTTAAACATTCACCTGTATAGTAAATTATTTTATTAATATTTGAAGTTTATTATAATATTATTTCATGTCCTTCTGTCAAAGTTTTGTTATTATAATCAATAAAGCATTTTTAATGACGATATTTTTTATCGGATGCGCTCTATTATGGAATTGCTCTGATGTGAAAAAAAATCATGAAGAAGTAACCGTCCCAATAGAAAATCCAGTAAACCGCCTAAATGTAGACACAATTGAAAAACATAAGCCCAATCCACTAATGCCTTCACCAAGAGCTCTGGAACAACGAATGATCGATGCTGGCCTGGTGAACATCAAGGAAAATGCACCTGGCATTCTTGTAGATTTAAAATATTCTTCAGCTGATAATTTTTCAGGGATAGATTTATATGGAGACCTTGATCATTGCTATTTGCAAAGAGTACCAGCAGAAATGCTGGCACAAGCACAAAATTACTTAAAAGAAAATTTTCCGGATCACAGCTTACTGGTATATGATTGCACTCGGCCACTGCATATCCAACAGGTTTTATGGGATACTTTAGATATGCCGCCAAACAAAAAAAAGCAATATGTTGCTGACCCAAAAATAGGGTCTATCCATAACTTTGGTTCGGCTGTAGACCTCACCATAGCCCTTCAAGATGGGACACCATTGGATATGGGAACTCCATATGATTATTTTGGTGAATTATCCTATCCATCCAAAGAAGCTGAAATGCTTGAAAAAAAGCTCCTGACTGTGCAGCAAATAAAAAACAGGATACTATTAAGGGATGTAATGTTGAAAGCTGGATTTACTCCAATTAAATATGAATGGTGGCATTTCAATGCTATGAGCAGGTCAAAGGCTAAAGAAAAGTATGCTATAATAGAATAAACTGCATACTACATGATTTATATAACATCCAATAATTTTAATTCATTATGTGGCTGCAATCAGTGACTGGAACCCACTCTACCAGGCTTCTAAATTGAACCGGCAGTTGTGCTTTGTGATAATTAGGGGTTAGTGTTTAAAAGTTACTTTCCCCTACGGACGGCGGTTTTCCAAACCGCCAAAAAGAACTTGGTTAGGAGTTTTTACTTCGCGCGGATCAGAGATCCACGGTCCGAGGGGGAGGTAGGGTTAAGGG
>JALZND010000106.1:0-461 GCA_030857845.1 Bacteroidota bacterium
AGCATATGATACCTTAGACAATAAATACATTAATGACGTCACGATGTACTTTATTTCGAGCAAAAAAGCAAAAGAACCTTTCAACGTGTCAGTGGCACCGAGTGAAACCGAAAAGATATCTGAAAAATTTAAAATGGAGCTGATGTTTACAAAACCTGTATTCGAAACCTTACCAGACAGCATTTTCTTTAGATATGATAGTTTAAACATAGTAAATATAGATCCTGAAACAGATTTTCAATGGAATAATAATAAGGATAAACTGGTGGTTACTAAAATATTGAAAAAAAATCTGGTAAATACAAATATATCATCAGAAGCGGCCCCACAAAATAACAACCGAAACCTTACCAATAATTCTAGCGATGGTGCAGTACAACTGTATATAGCCAATGGATCCTTCATAAGCATTGAGAATGATTCCTCAAAGGTAATTGACAGGAAATATAAGTTTATTAATC
>JALZND010000106.1:471-9770 GCA_030857845.1 Bacteroidota bacterium
AAATACTGAAAAAGATAGCTATATCATTCAACTTTTAGACAAAAATCAAAAAGTAGTTTCTGAAATTAAAAATAAAAAGAAATACCGCTTTGAAAATGTAAAACCCGGTGATTATAAAATCAGGATTTTAATTGATAACAATGGTGATGGCAACTGGACACCGGGGGATGTAAAGACATTTAGGGAACCAGAAGATGTATTCTTTTTTGAGGAACTAATAACAATTAGGGCAAATTGGGAAAGAAATGATGTAAATATTAATTTCTAATTTACGTTGATAACATGTGGATGACATGGGAATAAAAAGATGATAAATACCAATACTTTATTTTTTTCCAAAAATGGAATGCAAAACCTGATTTATACGTTAACAATTTTTAAATGGCTTCAATTTTAACACAGTTTCTCCACAGTAGGTTAATAGGATATAAGTTATAAACATAAAGAACAAAAATTGTGGATAATAATTTAACTAGCACAATACCAAGCTTTTAACTGTTAGTACAATGTGGGTAAAATCAAATAAAAGCAATGGTTTATAAACAAACAGAAATAACAACAAATAAAAAAATTACTTTTCCACTTTTCCACAGTATAATAGATAATAGTAAAATATATTAAGAAAAAATTTCCCATAAAAATTAAGGACGTGTACATGTTGATAAGTCTTAAAAAATATTTAATCCTTGCCTTTTTATTACCCGCATTTTTTTTTATTTCCGGAAACCTTGTTGCGCAAAACCAGCAAGAAATTGAGCTTGCCAATGAATATTATTCACAGGGTGAACTCGAAAAAGCTAAAGCAATTTATACGGACCTAATAAAAGATTCAAAAAACATTCCCTCCATCCATCTCAGTTATTTAAATGTACTGATGAGCTTAGGCTCCTGGAAGGAAGCCGAAAATTATGTTTCAAAGCTCATCAAACAACAACCAGAAAATTATAATTATAAAATAGATCAAGGAATTCTCGCCTTTAAACAAAATAAAAGTGCTGAAGCCCAAAAGCAATTTGAAGCAGTAATTGAAAGTGCGAAAAAAGATCAATTCAAAACAAGGAATGTGGCGTCGTACTTTATGAATAATGACCTTGTTGAGTATTCCCTTGCCACATACCTTTCGGGAAGGAAAGTGTCTGACAGCAATACTGCCTATGCCTTAGAAATAGGAAATATTTACAGGCTCATGAACAAAAAAGATTTGATGGTAGAAGAATTTTTAAATTTTGCACAATCCAATCCTAATAATATCAATTATGTAAAAAATGTCCTTCAAAATTATCTTATAGAAGAAGAAGATCTTTCAAGCCTTGAAACCATGTTGTTGGAGAAAGTTCAAAAACATCCGGAAAACCTAACATTCCCAGAGCTTTTAATATGGACTAACCTGCAGCAAAAGAATTTCTACGGCGCTTTTATTCAGGCTAGGGCTATAGATAAACGAATGAAAACAGAAGGGGCAAGAGTTATGGACATAGGATTTATATCTTTGGAAAATAAGGACTTTAAAACTGCCAGTAAAGTTTTTGAATATGTAGTAAATACATTTCAAAATAGTCCGAACCACCTTATTGCCAGGAGGTATTTGATAAAATCAAGGGAAGAACTTGTAAAAAATACCTTTCCTATCGATAATGATGAAATAGAAAAACTTATTGGCGATTATCAGGCATTGATAGACCAGACTGGTTTAAACCCAAATACCCAGGAAGCAATGAGGAGCCAGGCACTTTTATATGCATTTTATCTGGATAGAAAGAATGAAGCAAGTGCAATCCTAAATAAAATAATAGAAATGCCCCGTGCAAATCCAGAGCTTGTTGCTGCCAGTAAAATTGACCTCGGCGATATTCACCTCCTTTTGGGTGAACCCTGGGAGTCAACCCTTCTATATTCACAAGTTGAAAAATCAGAAAAAGATCAACCTATTGGTTATGAAGCAAAGCTCAGGAATGCTAAATTATCTTATTATAAAGGTGAATTTGAACTTGCCCAAGAACATCTTGATATCTTAAAAGTAGCAACTACAAGGGAAATTGCTAACGATGCAATGCAACTAAGCCTATTAATTAGGGACAATATCGTATTCGATACCACCAGTATTGCAATGCGGGAATATGCGTCAGTTGAGTTGCTGCTTTTTCAAAACAAAAAAGATGAAGCATTGATAAAACTGGATGATTTGTTGGCTAAACACCCAGGCCATTCCCTTACTGATGAAATTTATTGGTTGCAATCAAAAATTTATCTCGAATATGGAGAATTTGAAAAAGCCGTATCATTATTAAATAATATTGTGACAAATTATAATGAAGACATCCTGGGGGATGATGCATATTTTAAAATAGCCCACATATATGATCATAATCTTAAAGATAAAGATCAGGCTATGCATTATTATCAAACTTTTCTTCAAAAGTACCCGGGAAGTATTTTTACTGCCGAAGCCCGTAAACGATACCGTATCCTCAGAGGTGATCTTGTAAATTAATATTATAAAATAGTGTTTCTCAGATCATGGTTTGTCACTTTTTTGCTTAAAAGGTCAATAAATCACCAAAACTCCCGACTTTTATTTTATTAGCCCTGGGTTGAAACCCAGGGCTAAAAAATTTGAACTTTCAGTGTCACAAATGGAAATATTAAATAGAACTCCATTGCTTAACAGCTAGTTTATGTGCGCTCCATTCTATTTAAAGCTTTGTGCGAAACTTCAGTTATTAATTTATATCTTGAACTGGTCTTGTTGTAAACAGGGATAGTTTTTTTTAAGCAACTAAAGAAATTTTTTTGAGGAGGGAAATTTTTTTTCAATATTTGTTATGCATGCATAACAATTTTTTTATATTTGGGTATATAATTTATGAAGCGGGAAGAAACCATAGACTACAATATAAAAGCAACCTGGCATGCCATATACCGCATGTACAACCAACAAGCAATTAAAAATAATATTACTACTGCAATAGGTTTTGTATTGTTGAACATAGATAGTGAAAAAGGAACGCCAGCAACTAAAATTGCTCCCTTATTAGGTTTGGAGATAAGGAGTTTGACGAGGATGCTAAAAAACCTGGAGGAAAAAAACCTTATTTATAAGGAGCCAGACGCAGTGGATAGGAGATCTGTAAGGATATACCTGACCGATGAGGGAAAAATTAAAAGAGAAATATCTAGAAAAACAGTAATACAATTCAACAAGACCATTAAAGAAAATATTCCACAAGAAAAATTGAATATTTTCTTTGATGTTTTACAAAATATTAATAAACTTTTAGATGAAAAGAAGATTTACTAATTTTAGAAAGTAATTCCTTCAGCTTATTTAAAAAATTCCGCGATAGGGATCTAATATTGTTAATTATCGATCTATTATATATTAAGTGCCAATAAAATATCCATAATATGAAAAGAGCAATTAAAAAAGTGGCTGTACTAGGTTCAGGGATCATGGGTTCCAGAATTGCCTGCCATTTTGCTAATATAGGTGTAAATGTTGTGCTTCTTGACATTGTGCCCCGCGAATTAAATGAAAAGGAACAAGCAAAAGGATTGAGCCTTTCTGATGCGGTGGTAAGGAACAGAGTAGTCAATGATGCTTTTCAATCAGCAATAAAATCCAAACCTTCACCTCTTTACCATCCAAAATTTGCCAATCAAATAGAGTTGGGAAATTTTGAAGACCATATGGGCAAAATTGCAAACTGCGATTGGATAATAGAGGTGGTAGTTGAAAACCTTAAGATCAAAAAAATTGTCTTTGACCAAGTTGAGCAGCATAGAAAAGATGGAACTTTAATTACATCCAATACCTCAGGCATTCCAATCCACCTTATGTTGGAGGGGAGATCTGAAGATTTTCAAAGACATTTTTGCGGAACGCACTTCTTTAACCCTCCCCGATACCTGAAATTATTAGAAATCATTCCTACTGAAAAAACTGATCAGGAAGTTGTGGATTTCCTAATGCATTTTGGGGATGTGTTTTTAGGCAAAGAAACCGTATTGTGTAAAGATACGCCTGCTTTTATTGCCAACAGAATTGGTATATATGCTATTATGTCAGCAATGCATACCATTGATAAAATGGGGCTTACAGTGGGTGAGGTAGATAAATTGACAGGACCTTTGGTAGGAAGGGCTAAGTCTGCAACATTCCGTACTATGGACGTTGTAGGTCTTGATACCACTGTAAATGTTTCCAACAATTTGTATGAAGCACTCACACATGATGAATCCAGGGATGCATTTAAATTACCGAGAATTGTAAAGGAGCTTTACGATAGAAAATGGCTGGGTGATAAAACCGGTCAGGGATATTTCAAGAAAATTAAAAAACCGGATGGTGAAAGCGAGATTCTGGAGCTTGACCTAAATACTTTTGAATATGGTGAGCGCAAAAAAATAAAATTTCAAGCACTGGAAGCATCCAAGCCCATTGATAATTTAAGGGAAAGGATAAAATTCCTTGCCAATTATGATGACAAGGCTGGTGAATTTTATAGAACTACATTTTATGATTTATTTCAATACTGCTCGAACAGGATACCTGAAATAGCAGATGAATTGTATAAAATAGATCAGGCAGTAAGTGCGGGTTTTGGATGGGAAATGGGGCCTTTTGAAACCTGGGATGTGTTCGGATTGAAAAATACTTTGGCAGGCATGGAAAAAATTGGCAAAAAACCGGCATCTTGGGTATATGAACTTCTTGAAAGCGGTAACAGCTCATTTTACACGATTGAAAATGGCATTAAAAAATATTATGATATTCCTTCAAAAACCTATAAGTCAATTCCTGGCAAAGAAGAATTTATCCTCTTAGACAACCTTAGGGAAAACAAGGTGTTATGGAAAAATTCGGGAGCATCTATTTTTGACCTTGGTGATGGTATACTAAACCTGGAATTTCATTCAAAAAGCAATTCTTTGGGAGGTGACGTCATGACTGCCCTTCATAAAGCTTTGGATATGGCAGAGAAAGATTATGCCGGCCTTGTAATTGCCAACGAAGGAACCAATTTTTCAGTAGGCGCAAACCTGGCAATGATTTTCATGAGCGCCATTGAACAAGAATATGACGAAATCGACTTCATGATCCGTCATTTCCAAAATGCAATCATGAGGCTAAGATATTCTTCTATCCCTGTGGTAGTAGCCCCACATGGCATGGCTTTGGGTGGTGGTTGTGAAATGGCCATGCACAGTGACCGTGTACAGGCAGCAGCAGAAACTTATATTGGCCTTGTGGAAGTGGGTGTGGGCTTAATACCAGGTGGTGGCGGAACCAAAGAAATGACCTTGAGGGTTTCCGACAGGCTTGAAGCTGGGGATGTGGAGCTGAATGCCCTTCAAAATTCATTCATGAATATTGCAATGGCTAAGGTTTCCACTTCGGCACATGAGGCTTATGACATGCACATCCTAAGAAAAGAAGACCTTGTCACTGTAAATCTGGACAGGCGGATTGCCGAAGCTAAAGCCACCGCCCTCAAGATGTACGAAGAAGGTTACACCCAACCTTTGCCCAGAAAAGATATAAAAGTACAAGGAAAAACAGGTATCGCTTTATTTAAGGCTGGTCTTCATGGTATGAGGTCGGGACGCTATATATCTGACCATGATATGAAAATTGCTGATAAAATTGCCTATGTGATGTGTGGGGGCGATTTATCTTATCCACAAATGGTTTCTGAGCAATATTTACTGGATCTTGAAAGAGAAGCCTTCCTTTCATTAACAGGAGAGAAAAAAACGTTGGAAAGGATACAATCCATACTCCAGGGAGGAAAAGCTCTTAGGAATTAATATTTTGTAATCAAGACATTTCATTTAAAAGAAAGAATTAGAGTGAATACATTAACTATAATAGAAAAATCATGAATGCATATATAGTATCTGGATTTAGATCGGCGGTAGGAAAAGCCAACAAAGGAGGTTTTCGTTTTACCCGGCCTGATGACCTTGCCGCTGATGTTATCAAACATCTGATACAATCACATCCAAATTTAGACCCTTCCAGGGTTGATGACCTAATAGTGGGCAATGCAGTTCCTGAAGCAGAGCAAGGAATGCAGATGGGCAGGATAATATCCTTATTGTCATTGCCTCAAAATGTATCTGGGATGATCGTAAACAGATATTGTGGTTCAGGTGTAGAAGCAATAGCGATTGCAGCAGCCAAAATCCATTCGGGGATGGCCGATTGTATCATTGCAGGAGGTACTGAATCTATGTCATTGGTGCCGGTGATGGGATGGAGAACAGCCCTAAATTATAAAATAGCTTCTGAAACCCCACAATATTATACCAGCATGGGCCATACAGCAGAAAATGTTGGTGAAAAATACAAAGTTTCCAGAGAGGATCAGGACGATTTTTCCTACAACTCACATAAAAAAGCAATTGACGCAATTAAAAATGGGAAGTTTAAGGCAGAAATTGTGCCCATTACTGTAAAAGAAACCTTCGTTGGCGAAGATGGAAAGAAAAAAACAAAAGAATTTGTAGTAGATACCGATGAAGGACCAAGGGCTGATACTTCTAAAGAAATATTAGCTTCACTAAAACCAGCATTTTCAAACAGGGGCAACGTAACAGCGGGCAATTCATCTCAAACTTCTGACGGTGCAGCTTTTGTTTTGGTGCTATCTGAAAAAATGGTAAATGAATTGAACCTTAAGCCCATTGCCAGGATGATTAGCTATGCTGCTATGGGAGTGGACCCAAAATATATGGGAATAGGTCCCGTTGCCGCAGTACCTGTTGCTTTGAAAAAGGCTGGCTTAAACCTTCAGGATATTGATATTATAGAGCTTAACGAAGCATTTGCTGCACAGTCTATTGCTGTTATTAGAGAGCTTGACATGGATATGGAAAAGGTAAATGTAAATGGCGGCGCCATTGCACTGGGCCATCCACTGGGATGTTCAGGGGCAAAGCTTTCCATACAGCTGTTCCATGAACTAAAAAGGCGCAACAAAAAATATGGAATGGTTACAGCATGTGTTGGCGGAGGCCAGGGTGTGGCCGGAATTTATGAAATGCTTTAAAATGATATAGTTTTTAGGCAGATGAAATATTTATAAACAGCATTTTTTCTGTCAAAAACACTTTAACCAATTCAAAAATTGCAAACTATGAATAAAGAACAAATGATAAAAGGTGGTGAATTCCTAATCAAAGAAACTGATCCATCGCATGTGTTTATTCCTGAAGAATGGTCGGAAGAGCAAAAAATGATCGCCCAAACCTGCAAAGATTTTCTTGAACAGGAAATACATCCTCAATTGGACAAGATAGACTCTATGTCTGCAGTTGAGCTGATGCCATCGTTGATGGATAAGGCAGGAGAATTGGGATTGTTAGGAACTTCAGTGCCTGAAAGTTATGGCGGATTTGGCATGACTTTCAATACCTCGATGCTGGTTGCAGAATCTACCGGTGCGGGCCACTCTTTTGCAGTAGCACTATCGGCCCATACGGGAATAGGTACGCTTCCCATTTTGTACTATGGCAATGATGCTCAAAAGGAAAAATACCTGCCAAAGCTGGCTTCCGGTGAGTGGAAAGCAGCTTATTGCCTTACAGAACCTGATTCGGGTTCTGATGCCAATGCCGCCAAAACAAGGGCAGCTTTGTCTGACGACGGAAAATACTATGTGATCAATGGCCAGAAAATGTGGATCACAAATGGTGGTTTTGCAGATGTTTTTATAGTATTTGCAAAATTTGAAGGTGATAAATACCTCACTGCCTTTATAATAGAGAAAATATTTGGTGGCATAACAATGAATGAGGAAGAGAAGAAGATGGGGATCAAAGGATCGTCTACCCGGCAGATTTTCTTCAATGATTGCAAGGTACCTGTAGAAAATATGCTCTCTGAACGGCAAAATGGTTTCAAAATAGCCGTAAATATATTGAACATTGGAAGGATAAAGCTCGCAGCGGCTGGTGTAGGGGCTTGTAAAGCAGTCACAACCAACGCCGTCCGTTATGCAAATGAAAGGAAACAATTTGGCACAGCAATAGCAAACTTTGGTGCGATAAAGCATAAGTTGGCCGAAATGGCCCTGCAGACATTTGTTAGCGAATCAGCTGCTTACCGTGCCGGGCAAAATATTGACGATGCATTCGAGCTCCTGGTAGCAGGTGGAATGGGCGAGGCAGAAGCAAAACTGGCATCTGTGGAACAATTTGCAATAGAATGTGCCATAATGAAAGTGCATACCTCCGAAGTGCTGGACTTTGTGGTCGATGAAGGCGTGCAGGTATATGGCGGCATGGGCTATTCAGCAGACGCACCCATGGACAGGGCCTACAGAGATGCCAGGATCAATAGGATATTTGAAGGCACCAATGAGATCAACCGCATGCTGATCGTTGACATGATCCTTCGCAGGGCCATGAAAGGAGAGCTGGATGTAATGGGACCAGCAATGGGTGTTGCAAAAGAATTGACCTCTATTCCTGATTTTGGTTCGGGTGGAGAAGAAGAATTTTTTTCTGCTGAACTTAAAACTTTAAAAAACCTCAAAAAGGCCGCCCTAATGGTAGCAGGGGCAGCAGTACAAAAACTGATGCAAAACCTTAAAGATGAGCAGGAAATCCTTATGTCCGTTGCCGACATGATAATTGAAATTTATGTTGCAGAATCAGCCATATTAAGGACATTGAAACTCATATCCCTCAAAGGCAAAGAAAATGTAGCCTACCAAATTGATATGAGCAGAGTATACCTGCACAAAGCTGCTGAAAGGATACAATCAGCCGGAAAAGAAGCACTATATGCCTTTGCAGAAGGCGACGAGCAAAAAATGATGCTGATGGGACTGCGCAGGTTCACAAAAATTGAACCCATAAACTTAAAAGAAATAAGAAGAAGGATAGCAGATTTAATGATCCAAAAAAATGAATATCCTTTTGTATAATATTGGGAAGTAAATAAATGAAAAAGGCTGTCGATATTTTGATAGCCTTTTTTTTTGGGGTTTAGGAATTGGGTCTTGTTTTATGCTCCCCCTGCCACGTTTCTTTTGGGCACCGTCATCTTTTTCCTTGCTTGAAACAGACTCGAAGAACCCTTTGTCCAATTCAATATATTCCTTTAGTCCATACTTTTTGTCCCTTTTCCCCATAGCAGCACGGAGCTTGTGAAGCATCGCCCAGATTGGCTCATAGCGCTTATGCCCCAATTGACGCTGTAGCTCCAAAGCAGAAAAGCTTTTTTTTGCTCGTCAATAACGCCATGGTTGTCAACCAGTATCTAAAAGGGAGATTGCTGCCCTCCATAACAG
>JALZND010000459.1 GCA_030857845.1 Bacteroidota bacterium
GGCCCGGTCATCCAGGTAGACGACTACTATCCGTACGGCATGGCATTTAACCATGAACTACTTGCCAATGAAGTGCTGAACCGCTATCTTTATCAGGGAAAGGAAAAGCTATCAAACGATACGGATTGGTATGATTTTCATGCAAGGATGTACAGTCCTGCGCTGGGGAGGTTTTTGGGGGTAGACACACAGGGGCAGTTTGACAATCCTTATAATGGGATGGGGAATAACCCGGTGGTGATGGTGGATCCGAATGGGGAGTTTGTTTCACGGCTTTAATATCTGGAGCTGGAATTTTCATTGACGCTGCACTTTGGGGAGCAGTCATTGGTGGAGCAGGCTATACTGCAAGTGTTGCTTTTAGCGATGGAGGCTTTAATAATTGGAATGGAGGCCAATTTGCTAGGTCAATGGCAATGGGTGCAGTTTCTGGTGTGGCAACAGCAGGTGTTGGTTCTATGTTCGGGCCAGTAGGAAGTACGGGACTCTCAGGAGAAATACGGAGGGCAATGGCACATGGCCATGCTAACATAATGGTTGGAATGGCCTTTGGTCAGGGTCCTTCATTAGCTGGTTATGCATCGGGGGCAATGGGGTCATTGACAGGTTCAGCCCTTCATAGTGCAGGCACTGCTGCTCAAATTGGTGGATCAGCTTTAACAGGAGGTCTAAGTGCAAGCATAGCGGGAGGTGATTTTTGGAGAGGAGCAGCAACGGGGGCAACGGTTGCCACTTTTAATCATGCAGCACATGCGGGAGTAGAATTTATGAAAGATCGCTCTCTTATAAATAGTATCAAAAAAAATGGATGGTCCCCTTCGGATATGAGTGACTCGAAAACAGGTTATTCTAATGCTATTAAAGGAATTCGCTTTATGTATTTACATAGTAGGGGTAGAATGGCAGGTATATGGGATGGTCCTTTACATATGAATGATGTATATGATTTTTCTTCTAAAAAATCCGGTAAGGGCGGGGACAGTACGGGGAGGCAGGCGATAATAAATATAGTAGTGCAATTGATTATTACCAAGAAGAAAAAAAGTTACCAACACTGGAGATGATGTGACAACAAGCCGGACGGAGTCCTGATTTTTCATAAGAAGATTTAAGTGATCCTGCGGAACACTTAAACCAGTAGGTGACTTTTGAAAATAAATTCTTTATATATTCAATCAATAGTCTTTTTCTCTTACTCCATATTTAATAGCAACATAGCCATCTTGCCACCCTTCAAATTTGGGGAATAAATTTTTCTCAGCCTTGGAAATTTAATTAGTGATATTTAAAGATGATGAACAAAAAATCGTTGATGGCGCTTCTATCAGGAATAACGAAACAAAATTTTTATGGAAGAAACTTCTTTAGAGCAAATCGCATCAATATTAAACGAGCAACGAATCTTTTTTGGTACAAATCAAACGAAGGCTACAGATTTTAGGCTTTTGGCGCTAAAAAAGCTTAAACAAGCTATAGAAAAGTTTGAAAAAAAGATTACCGATGCGCTTTGGAAAGATCTCCGGAAGTCTTATGAAGAAGCTTACCTGACAGAGATAAGTATTGTAAATCAGGAACTTGATTATCATATGAAGCATCTAAAAAAGTGGGCCAATCCTACGAAAGTATCTACCCCTGCCCACCTACTGCCCTCCAGCAGTAGGATGATCACGAACCTCTCGGCGTCTCCCTTATTATCGCCCCTTGGAATTACCCCTTTCAACTGCTTATCAACCCATTAATAGGTGCTATTTCGGCAGGATGCTGTGCTATTTTAAAACCATCTCCCGATACGCCTCATGTGGCCAGGGTGCTGGAAGCTATTATTCGCGATACCTTTCAGGAAAACCACGTACATGTTGTGCAGGGAGGGCGCGAGACCAATGAAATTTTGCTGAAGCAAAAATTTGACCTTATTTTTTTTACGGGAAGCTCAGCCGTGGGCAAGGTGGTCATGAGAGCCGCTGCCGAGCACCTGACGCCTGTGGTTTTGGAACTTGGTGGAAAAAGCCCTTGTATCGTCGACGAAAGTGCTAACCTGAAGGTGGCTGCCAAACGCATAATCTGGGGCAAAACCATCAATGCGGGACAAACGTGTATAGCGCCCGACTATCTTTTTGTACATGAAACCATTAAAGAGTATCTTATATCGAAAATGCAGGAAGCTATTGAATCGATGTTCGGAGAAAATGTGCAAGAAAGTAAATACTATCCAAGGATTGTACATGAAAAAGCTTTCGATCGGCTGACGAACTTGATGCAGGAAGGGAAGGTTAGATTAGGCGGCATAACAAACGCAGACGACCTGTATATTTCGCCGACTGTTATCGACGAGGTGCAGCCTGATCATAAGATTATGCAGGAAGAGATTTTTGGTCCAATCCTACCTATCATCACTTTTGCACAGGTAGAGGAAGCAACGGCTTTTATCAATGCCCAACCCAAACCCCTGGCGTTGTATTACTTTGGTGATGATGAAAAAGGAGAAGCCATCTTATCAAAAACAACTTCTGGAGGCGGCTGCATCAATGATGCGCTGATGCACATTACTAACCATCACCTGCCCTTTGGAGGTGTCGGAAATAGCGGCATAGGCAAATACCATGGCAAAGAAAGCTTTCTAGCCTTCAGCAATCAGAGAGCTATTGTAAAAACGCCCACCCTTATAGATCTACCATTTAAATATGCACCTTTTAAATATTTTCCTTTTGTAAAAAAAATGCTGTAAATTATCACCATGAAAGATCTAAAATATCTACTGGCTTATTTGATTCCACTTTCGGGAGGATTGGCGCTAGCTTATCAAGGTGTTTGGTCTTGGGCAACATTGATATTGGCCTTTATTATTATTCCCATCATCGATACCTTTTTGCCCGGTACTACCCAAAATGTTCCTGAAGAAATGGAAGAGAGCCGTGCTAAAAACATCTTCTTTGATATTCTGCTATTGGCGTGTGCCCCTATTTGTTTTGTACTCACATTTTTTTATCTGTATACCTTAAAAACCACCGTACTTACCCCTTTCGAGATAGCTGGTCTAACAATAAGCATTGGCATTGTTTTGGGAGCTACAGGCATCAACGTAGCCCATGAACTAGGACATCGGCCGGGGAAATGGGAACAATTT
>JALZND010000460.1 GCA_030857845.1 Bacteroidota bacterium
AACCAAAGCTGCAACTCTTGGGGTTGGATTTATTGCGGCAGGCATAGGCATTTATTTTAATGAACTTTGGATTGTAACAAAAGTATTTGCAATAATTTTCTTCATGCTCTTGTCATCACCAGTTGCCGCACATGTAATTTCCCGGGCAGCAAGCCAACATCACATTCCATTCTGGAAAATCACAAACCTTACGGAATTTTTACCTTACCAAAAAAAGTTCTTAAAAAAGCAAAAGAAGGGAGTCAAAGACCCCGAGAGTTAGAACCTATAAGGTAGAATTTTCAGCGAAACTTTATTTATTGTAAAAATTTCATTTAACTCCTTATCAAAATAAATTAATCTTTTTCATCTTTCCTGATTTTTTTTCCAGATTTTATCTCATATTTTTTTCTTGCGGAAAGAAAAAATAAATTTTCAATACTCGAAATATTCCCTTTCACTATAACATGTTAATACATAGATACTAGTCTTCCAATATCTAAACCGTAAGCTTAAGAATATCCAAAATCAGGAGTTTGATTCGATGAATTATCATTCAAAAATGTCCTTTAAATTCTGTACATTTAATCATGACTTGTGTATAATATGTTGATAAACCTGCTTTATGGTGGATAACCCTCCCATTTTTTGTGGACATACAGGCTAAAAATTGTGGAAAAATAGGAACGAGGTGGACAAGTGTTTACGGGGATTTTTCAGTAGGTTTGTTAATACAGCGTTAAGGCAATTCATCAATGTTCACTTTAATTTAATATGGATACAGGAAAATCATCTGTGGTAAGGTCTGGATATAGGTCAAGGTTGGGAAGGCCAGAAATGGTTGAAAATTTGGGAAAACTACCTCCTCAGGCTACTGACTTAGAAGAAGCTGTATTAGGTGCTTTAATGCTTGAAAAGGATGCCCTTACCACTGTCATTGATATCCTAAAAGCCGAGAGCTTTTACAGGGAAAACCACAAAGAGGTATATAAAGCAATAGTGCAACTGTTCAATAATTCTGAACCAGTTGATTTGCTTACTGTCACCAATCAGCTCCGGAAAAACGGCAAATTGGAATTTGCGGGAGGGGCATATTATATTACCGAACTCACCACAAGGGTAAACTCAGCTGCCAATATTGAATTTCATGCCCGGATCATCTCTGAACAAGCCATTAAACGGGAGCTCATCCGCATTGCATCTGAAATACAGCACGATGCTTATGAAGACACATCAGACGTTTTTAATTTATTGGACCGTACAGAACAGGCTCTTTTTGAAGTGTCTGAATCCAATATAAGGAAAAACTATTCTGACATGAAGACGATCATGGCAGAAGCAATTGCAGAGCTGGAAGCTAAAAAGGACCATAAAGACGGATTAACTGGCATCCCCAGCGGTTTTACTCTTTTGGACCGTGTTACTTCTGGATGGCAAAAATCAGATCTTGTAATTATTGCAGCAAGGCCTGGTATGGGCAAGTGCCTGGGCAAGGGCACCAAGGTGATGATGTTGGACGGAAAGCTTAAAAAAGTTGAAGATATTAAATCGGGCGAATTGTTGATGGGCGATGATTCCACTGCAAGAAAAGTTTTGTCAATTGCACGTGGTAGGGAACGGATGTATTGGATACACCAAGAGCACGGCATGTCCTATAGGGTTAATGAATCGCATATCTTGTCATTAAAACGAGACAATGGCGTTGAAACAGAGGTTGTTAATATTACCGTAAAAGATTACCTTCAAAAATCTCTTACTTTTAAAAATAGCTGCAAAGGCTATAAAGTAGCTGTTGAATTTGAAGAAAAGGAAGTTGATTTTTTGCCGTATGATATAGGACAAAGGCTTGAGGTGGGGAAAAAACACATCCAGGAATTTGTTTTTTCACATGATCCAAATAGATGGGAAGAAAGCATAGAGGAAGGACATATTTTATATGGTAAAACTGCTTCAAATATCTTAATGCACTCGCTTAAACCAAGCATGAATGCTAATGCAAATTGTGTAGGCATACCACGCGAATATATTATAAACTCAACTAAAGTAAGAGTCGAGCTTTTGGCTGGGATAATTGATGCCAGTGGCCGCTATAACCCTCAAAAACATCAGTTTGAAATTCTACAAAACCATCAACGTATTGCTTCTAATATTAAATTTTTATGCGATACCCTCGGTTTTAAAACCAGTATGCACCAAGAGAGGCCACAGCTTGGTGGGACTGTTATAGATAAAATTATTTACATTATTACCATAGCAGGCGATATAGAAAAAATCCCTGTATTCAACGAAAACAATAAAACATTGACAAAAGGTGCAACCAATGATTGGAGGCAGACAAAGCTTGATGTGGTTTATGATTGTATTGATGATTATTATGGATTTGAGATAGATGGCAACAAGCTCTTCTTGCTGGAAGACATGACAGTGACGCATAACACAGCTTTTGTGGTTTCAGCCATGAGAAATGCGGCAGTGGAATTCAACCATGCTGTTGCAATATTTTCTTTGGAAATGTCATCTATTCAGCTGGTCAACAGGCTAATATCAGCAGAAGCAGAACTAGATAGTGAAAAAATCAAAAAAGGAAAGCTTGCAGATTATGAGTGGCAGCAGCTGGTACATAAAACCAATAAACTTACCAGTGCCCCGATATTTATAGACGATACACCTGCACTTTCCATACTGGAACTACGGGCAAAGTGCCGGAGGCTAAAAGTACAGCACAACATCCAATTGATAATTGTTGATTACCTTCAGCTCATGTCTGGTGACAGCTCAAAAGGCGGGGGAGGTGGAAACCGGGAGCAAGAAATTGCCTCTATATCAAGGGCTTTGAAGAATATAGCAAAAGAATTAAGCGTGCCAGTTATTGCACTGTCGCAGCTTAGCCGTTCGGTTGAGACAAGGGGTGGTGACAAAAGGCCACAACTTTCAGATTTAAGGGAATCTGGTTCTATAGAGCAAGATGCCGACATTGTTATGTTCCTGTACCGGCCCGAATATTATGGTATCACGGAAGATGAAAAAGGAAACTCCACCCTTAGCGTTGGCGAAGTTATCATTGCAAAGCATAGAAATGGGTCATTGGACACAGTTCCGCTTAAATTTATTGGTAAATTTACGAAATTCTGTGACCTTGATA
>JALZND010000461.1 GCA_030857845.1 Bacteroidota bacterium
GGTATGCACAAAGAGGGCAAAACATTGTAAGGGCTTCTTGTGTAGGATGCGGCGTTTGTGCTTCTGTATGTCCTAGGGGTGTATTGAAGTTGGAAAATGGCGATGAAGAAGGCAGGTTTGGCGAAGCTATATTGATAGGGAACAACAGTGCAAAGATCAATTCATAAGGAGGCGGATGAATAGATTTTGGAATTGAAATTCCTTTATCTTCAAAAATCAATCAATTTTTAAATAAGGATATTAATGTATAATAATTTCACTTGGTTTAAAAATAATTCCGACCTTGGGAATTCTACTACTCGGGTTATTTGCATCCATTCGGATCCTCTATGGTGTAATTGATAATATTATTTCTTGGGAAATAATGTTGGAATTCAAGGTTTTTTTAGCTGCATTTAATTTCCCTTTTCCTCTAGTATCAGCAATTGTTTCTGTTTATGCCCAATTTATTGCTGGATTATGCTTTTTGTTGGGTTAAAAAATACGCTATGCCGCCATATTGATGTTTATAAACTTTTTGATAGCATTATTCATGGTGCACAGGAATGACACTTTTGAACAGATGACCCCTGCCCTCTCCTTATTGTTTATCAGCATATTGTTACTCTTTGCCTCAAGGAAAATATGGACTTGACAAATAACAGCCTTCAATCCGTAATTAAATTTAATCCTATATTCCTTGAGGCATAAAACTCAGCATGCTGAGTTTGTCTTCTTCAAATATTTCCACTGCAATGTCTTGGAGCTCAGCAGCAGTGATGTTGCGGATGCATGTGAAAAGATCTTCTAAACTTTCAATTTTTCCAGAATCCAAAAGGCTTTTCCCCATCATCAACATTAGGCTCATATTATTTTCTTCTGCCATGGCTAGCTGGCCCATAAGCTGTTCTTTGGCCCTATGAAGCTGCATGGTGCCAAGGGTATGTGTTGTTAGCAGCTTAAACTCCTTTAAAACCAGTTTAATGCTTTTTTCAAGTTGCCTTGGTTCGGTACCAAAAAATATGCCTATCAGCCCGGTGTCAATGTATGGATTATACGATGCGTCGATAGCATAAACAAAACCATATTTTTCCCGAAGGGCAAGGTTCAACCTTGAGTTCATTCCAGGGCCACCTAAAATATTGATCAATGTAAAAAATGGCAATCTTTTCTGATCATTTATAGCATAAGCAGTGCGCCCTATTGCACATTGAGCTTGGGTGAGGCTTCTGTTTAATATTAGCTTTTTAGGCTTATAATCAGAAAATAAAACCCTTTCGTGTTTTGCCGAAAATTTTGGGATGTCCTTTAAATATTTTTCTGCAACCTTTACCACTTTTTTGAACGGCAAACTTCCTACAAAAGAGAAAATCAACCTCTCGGTGTCCAGGTTTTCCAAAATAAAACTTTTGAAATCGTTCCGGGTAAAAGACCTGACACTTTCTGCCGTGCCAAGGATGTTCTTTCCTAAAGGATGCCCTTCAAAAACAAGGTCATCAAAATCATCCTGAATGGCATCTTCCGGGGCATCATAATACATGGACATCTCCTCAAGTATTACGTTCCTTTCTTTTTCAATTTGTTTTTCAGGAAATATAGAATCAAAAGTAATATCAGTCAGCAGCTCCAATGCATTTTCAAAATAATGGTCAAGGACGGACGCATAAAAGCAAATCTTTTCTTTGGTAGTATAGGCATTGAGCTCCCCACCAACAGAGTCCAACCTGTTTAAAATGTGAAAAGCCTTTCTTTTATGGGTACCCTTAAAAGCCATGTGCTCCCAAAAATGGGCAATCCCTTGCTGTTCGGGCTTTTCGTCCCGGCTACCGATATCCAATATAAAGCCGCAATGGGCAATTTTTGTGCTGGGCACTTGTTTATGTACTATCCTAATTCCGTTAGGAAGGGTATAAATTTCGTAATCTATCATATTTTTTCCAGCGCAAATTTAGTAAAAATTTGCATGAAATAGGTTATTGAAACCCACTAGTTGTATTAAATGATTTGAATTTAATAATCTCAGAAATGCCTTGCAAGGCGGTTTAAAAACTATGCGCTTATGTATTTTAACATTTACAGAATGTCTTTAAGTTCAATAATAGTAAGTCAAGGAAAACAACAAATAAGATTATAATATAGATAATAAAAACAAGATGATATAAATGAAGTTATGAAAACATTTAAATGATCAAAATCACATCTATAATGAAAATTTTCAAAGTTTATCTATTAGTTTTTACCCTTATTAGCTTACCATTTTTTACACAGGCTCAGGATGACTTTGAACATTTATTAAAAGGCAGGAAAATTAAATTTTCCATTTTTGTTGGCCCTTTATTTGAGCTTTCTTCCGTGCATAACAATTTCGGATTTTCTACCGGTGGTGGAGGTGGGCTCATCTTAAACCAAACTCTGTTTATAGGAGGATATGGTTTAAAGCTGGCCCCTGTAATAGGGACGGATGTAACCTTAAACAATGTAAATTATGATAACCTTGAAATTGCTTTTAACCATGGCGGTTTATGGTTTGGCTACATTCACAATTATAAAAAACTCGTACATTTCGGTGCCAGCACAAAGCTAGGATGGGGAAATATCACGCTAAATGATCACCGACTGGCAAGCCCTTATGAAGATAATGTGATGGTGTTTACCCCACAAGTTGAAGCAGAAGTGAATATTATGAAGTGGTTTAAGGTTAATGTGGGTTTAGGATATAGGATAGTGTCTGGTGTAAATGAATCTGTATTGAACAAAAAGGACTTCAACAGTCCGCAGGTAACAGTGGGTTTTCTTTTTGGATGGTTCAGGCAAAGAAACTAAGGTTTTACATTTTTATGAACACATTTTTCTTATAATATGCAGCTATTTTTTCAATATGGCACAGGATATTTCAGATTATAGGTATTCTTTAATCAGATTTTATCACAATGAAAATAGTAACTATGACTTTGTAAGTCACTATATATAGATGTGCGAGTAGATGTTTGCAATTCCTCTTTTTGCTGAAACCTATATCTTAAAAAATTTAAAATTTTTTCTGGTGACAGTACCTTAAAACAACGGGGGAGGCCTCTTTGTAATAGAAGCTAGCTACCATCTTTAAATACTTTTCTAACAATTTTTTTTATCCATTCAGT
>JALZND010000462.1 GCA_030857845.1 Bacteroidota bacterium
CTGAGACTATATGCAATTTTTCCTGCTCATCTCGATAAGCAGCAAGCCGCTCATTATTCAACTTAATTGTTTTTCCCTCACCTGCTTTTATCTCCTTTAGCTCATCTGCATCACCATAAAATAAATAATCCTTTACCAACTGATAGGCTACATCAACATTTTCTTTGATAAATTTAGGTGCAGAAGCTTTGAGGGTAAAACGAACCGGACTATATATTTTGGCCCATGGATTATCAGTTTTTAATATAAGGTCTTTGATGATCATGGCAGACAGTGTACCATAGGTCAATCCATCAGCAGCAAATCCTGTCGCAATAAAGATATTCTTTTCTAAAGGGCTGTTGCCAATAAAGGGAAGTGTATCAGCAGGTTTGTAATTTTGCGCTGCCCAGCTGAAAGCTATACTTTCTACATCAAAAGCAGCCCGCAGATATTTCTCAATCTTTGTAAAATTTTCCTGAGTATCATTTTCATGCCCTACTTTATATGATTCACCAAGGGCTAATAGGTAATTGTCAAAGCCATTGCTGTAAGGTCGCAAGGAATAGTGCTGTGACTTTTGCATATGCCAGTATATACCACCAGGAGGTAATGCCCCTTTAATTTTAACAGCTAAGGCATGTTCTCTATAAGGTTCCATAGCAGTATGAACCGCATAAATGCCTTTAGGCGAATGAGTGGCCATAATTATATGTTTTGCCCTTACAATTCCCCGGTTTGTCTCAACCTCACATGGCTCCCCGTCTTTCACTTTTAAAACCTGTGTATCCTCAAAGATCTGGCAATTGGGGCCTTCAATAGCTGCAGCCAGGCCCTGTACATATTTTAATGGATTAAATTGAGCCTGATTGGGTAAATTAACTATTTTATCTACCTGGAAAGGGAATCCTGCAGGTGCCATTGAGCTTACGTCCAGTCCAGCTTTAAAAGCAGCTTTTTGTTCTTTTTCAATTTTATTATTTCTAATGCTGGTATCAGGGGTGGTAAAAAGAAAAAATGGAACACGTTGAAAATCACAATCTATATTATATTCCCGAATCCGCTGTTCTATAAAATTTATAGCTGACAATCTTGAATCTACTACAGCTTTTAAGGTATCTTCATCATGCTTTGATTCAATTGAAAAAAGTTGCTCGTCTATGGAAGCATATAAATTTCCTGTAGAAGATCCTGTAGTACCCATACCTACCTCTAATGATTCCAAAACAGCAACTTTTTTTCCAGCTTTAGATAAGATATAAGCAGCACTTATTCCTGTTATTCCGCCGCCCACAACTGCTACATCTACTTCTATGTCACCAGAAAGTTTAGGATATTTTTTAAGATCTGTGCTGGCACTCCACAACGCCTGCTTATAATATTCATCAGCTACCATAAGGCTATTTCTTTAGTTAAATTTGTTAGATAACATTGCATCTACCATTTGGTTTACTGCTTTGTATTATTTTTTATAATTTTTATGGGGTTAATTTGGAAAAAATATACAAGGTTATTAGGGCTATTACACAATTGATATAAAAGATAATTATATAATAATGTCTTAATTAAGGAACAAGAATTTAGGAACAAGGAAAGACAGGAGGCTGATCTCGAAATTTTCTTTAAAGTTATGTTAAGACAACTTTCAACTTGTCTTCAGTCAAAGGTTTATTTAGGTAATATTGTATACCCATTTCACTAGTACTTAAAATATCGACCTGGTGTTCTGAAGCGGTAAGGACAACAATTCTAATCTCCGGAACAGGTTGTAGATTATTATATTTTTTTAGAAATTCAATGCCGTTTAATACCGGCATATTAATATCAAGAAATAACAATTCCGGCTGGCAAACTTCCTTTATATATTTTAGAGCTTCTTCTCCATTGGTTACAATATCAATTCTTTCAGCCATGTTTAGGTTGTTAATTAATTTTAAATGAAGATAGTTGGCAATTGGATCATCATCCACAAGCAGGATGCATTTGATCTTATCGTTATCGACAGATTTTTGAGGTACGGGAATAGCCATAAAAATTACCATTAATATGGAAAAATAGATTAGTAACAATACTCTTTTTCGGCTAAAAAGTTTTAAATTAAAAATAGTGCTACCTTTTTGTATATCCTTAAGATAAGAAGAAAAACTTCTCTTGGATTATCTTATTGCAAAAGGGCTAATTCCCATTATACCAAAACTTAGAAGGTGAGTAGGTTGTAAAGGAATTCCAATATTTGAATCTGTCAGATATTCATAATTAAACCCCAGCCGGATTTGTGCATTTCCTTTAAGTACCAGGCCACTGCTCAACCCGGCACTTAAATTTGTACTATGCAAATTGGTAAACCGGTCAAGAAGGCCTTCATTCTTGCTATATATATTCAGGGCAGTATAACCATTTATATATAAGCCGAGCTGGGAGAAAAAAAGCTTCTGATAATGAAAATTACCCCTGAAGGTAGTTAAGATCCGATCCAGGTTTGGAAGCTGTCCTTCAGAATGGCGGGGAATTCTAAAATCCTGACGAATAGTATAAAGGTCGTTTCTAAAAGCAAGCATAAGATTATCATTCCTTAATGCTACGGGTATTATTGTTTCAAACAAAAAGCTACCAAAGATCAAACCTCGTTCTTCACCAATGGTAAGATTATCAACATCATGTTTACAGCGATGGTAATAGCCGGCTTTATAATATCTACTTTTTCCCTGCCAGGAATAAAATAATCCTTCTTCCCAGAAAATTGCCCTTGGGTTCAGGTTAATATTATTATTTGGATCAGCAAAAAGTTGCATATGTGACACTACAACCAGAGTAGCATTGTTTCGGAACCTCATTAATTCCATTAAAGATCCGATTTGTTGATACCATTCATGATCATCATCTTTTATGGCTACAAATTTTCCAAAGCTTGCAAAAGCGGCAAAGTTATGTGCGAAACTTACCCTTTTCCCATTAAAAGTCTTGGTAGTATCATTTAATGGATGTAAAATAAGATTGCGCTCAACTTGTCTTTGGGCGATAGAAAATGTTGAAGAAGTTAATAGTAAAACAAGGAGGAAGTTTTTTATATTTTTCACAGAAATCAGGATAAGGTATTTTTATCAATACAATATTAAACAGTAAATTCTGAATCTTT
>JALZND010000107.1 GCA_030857845.1 Bacteroidota bacterium
TCATGATGCCTCTTTCGGACTTCCTGATAAAATTAACAATTTCATCACGTTCTTTGCTAGAGGGCATTTCCAGCTCTATTATATCCAAAGCTTTAGAATTATTTAGGCCTTTAAGATAGACATGGCGGTAAATTTCCTGCACCTCATTAATTTTTTCATTGCTATAGCCCCTTCTTCTTAGTCCTATAGTATTGATACCGCAATAACTTAGAGGCTCACGTGCTGCTTTTGTATAAGGCGGAACATCTTTACGAACCAAAGACCCTCCAGAAATAAGGGCATGTGCGCCAATCTTTACAAATTGATGAACAGCAGAAGTGCCCCCAATAAAAGCATAATCCTGGATTTCGATATGGCCTGCAAGCTGAACAGAATTGGCAATGATCACATTGTTGCCAATGATGCAGTCATGTGCAATATGAACATAAGCCATAAGCAAGCAATTTTCTCCAATTGCAGTAGTTCCCTTATCCAGGGCTGTTCCCCGGTTAAGGGTCACGCACTCCCTGATTATGGTGTTGTCCCCAACAGATACAGTGGAAGCTTCCCCTTTATATTTTAAATCTTGTGGAGGTGCAGAAATAACAGCACCGGGAAAAATTTTGCAATTTTTCCCGATCCTTGCACCTTCCATTATTGTTACATTAGATCCTATCCAGGTACCTTCACCAATTTCTACATTGCTGTAGATGGATGTAAATGGACTGATGGTAACATTTGAAGCTATTTTGGCTTCTGGATGAATATAGGCCAGAGGTTGGTTCATGAATCTTTTCTTACAATGCTTGCTATCATTACTCCTTCACTAACTAAGGTATTACCTACAAAGGCCTGGCCTTTCATTTTGGCTATCCCCCTTCTTATGGGTGCTAATAGGTCACACTTTATTATAAGCGTATCTCCGGGCAATACCATCTTTCTAAACCTGAAATTTTCTATTCCTAAAAAGTAGGTCCAGTAATTTTCAGGGTCGGGCACTTTGCTTAAAACTAATATTCCGCCAGTCTGAGTCATTGCTTCAACCTGTAGCACACCAGGCATCACCGGGTTTCCTGGAAAGTGGCCCTGGAAGAACGGCTCATTCATTGTAACATTTTTTATTCCCGTTACACTTTGATCATCAAGGTGTATGATCTTGTCGACCAGCAGGAAAGGATAGCGGTGAGGCAAAATATTGCTGATCGCATTAATGTCCAAAACAGGAGGAAGCTTTGGATTGTATTGAGGGCTTCCGCCTGATGAAGAGCTCTCCATCAATTTCTTAAGCTTTTTTGCAAAAGCAACGTTCGCGGCATGACCGGGCCGTGCAGCCAGGATTTGAGCTTTAAAGGGTCTTCCCACAAGGGCAAGGTCGCCCATTAAATCTAATAATTTATGTCTTGCAGGTTCATTTTTATACCTCAGCTGCACATTGTTCAAAATCCCTTCTTTTTTAACGGCTACTTTAGGCTTATTAAATAGCTGTGCCAGGCTTTCAAGTTCATGATCTTCCACAACACGGTCCACTATTACGATTGCATTGTTCAGGTCGCCACCTTTTATAAGGTTGTTTTTATGGAGCATCTCCAGCTCATGCAGGAAACAGAATGTTCTACAAGAAGCTATTTCTTTTGCAAATAGTTTTATATCGGTTAGGGAAGCATGCTGGCTTCCTAATACAGGCGAATTATAGTCTACCATCACGGTGACACGGTAATCATCTAGAGGTAATGCGGCGATCTCAACAGCCCGGGCTTTATCGCGGTAAAAAATACCTTCAGGTACTTCAAAAAAATTCCTTAGTGCATTTTGTTCTTCATTGCCACATTCAATCAAAGCATCAACGAATTGTTGGGAACTTCCGTCCATAATGGGAGGTTCGGGACCATCCAACTGTACCAGTACATTATCAATTTCCATTCCCACTAGGGCAGCCAGGGTATGTTCTACCGTATTGATCCTGGCACCGCTTTGTTCTATTGTTGTACCCCTCGAAAGGTCAACCACATTGTCAACATCTGCATCTACAATTGGGGAACCCTCTAGGTCAATACGCTGGAATTTAATGCCATGATTGGGTGTAGCAGGAAGAAAAGTCATGTTAGCCTGAACCCCTGTGTGCAATCCCACCCCGGAAACAGTTACCGACTTCTTAATAGTATGCTGTTTAATATTCATATTTTGTTAAATCGAGCGCAAATTAATTATTTTTTCTTCAAGTTCCTTAATTCTCTCCTGCAATTCAGGTAATTTTCTAAAAATGGTATAGGAACGTAAATACTGCTTCCGCTCAAATCCGATACTGCCCAATAAAACTGATCCTTCTTTAAGGATAGTTTTGGAGACACCTGTTTTTGCTGCTATAGATATTTTATTGCCTATTTCTATATGCCCCACAATACCAACCTGTCCTCCTATTACACAATTTTCCCCAATTTTTGCAGATCCTGATATGCCAGTTTGAGCTGCTATAACTGTGTTTTTCCCCACTGCTACATTATGGGCGATCTGTATTAAATTATCAAGTTTTACGCCCTTATTGATAATTGTGGATTCCATTGTGGCACAATCTATTACCGTATTGCCACCAATCTCCACATGGTCTTCAATAATAACATTTCCTAATTGGGGTATTTTTTTATAAGAACCATCCGGTTGCGGGGCAAAGCCAAAGCCGTCACTTCCAATAACTACCCCCGATTGAAAAACACAATTATTTCCAATTACCGTTCGGGAATAAATTTTGACGCCGGGATTAAATATGCAATTGTTTCCTATGGTGACATTGTCGCCAATATAAACTTGAGGATAAATTTTTACATTGTTCCCAATATTTACATTGTTTCCAATATATGAAAATGCACCTCTATAGATATTTTCCCCATGGGTGGTGTTTTTTCCAATATAAGAGGGATCTTCCACACCTGACTTTAGGAAGTTTACAATTTTATCATATTCTTCTAATAGTGCAGTAAAGCTTAAATATGGGTCTTCTACCTTAATCAAGACCGTATTAAGTAATTTTTTAGGTATAAAAGCTTTGCTTACAATTACAGCTGTAGCCTCAGTGGTATAAATGAAGGGTTCATATTTGGGGTTTGAAAGAAAAGATATACAGCCAACTCCCGCTTGTTGAATTTTTGCTATATTCCGTATTTTTTTAGTACCGTCGCCATTTACCTCCCCGCCAATTATCTCGGCGATTTGACTTATACTTAATTCCATTATAAAAAATTCATACTTTAAAAAATGAATCTCACAAAGATACTATTTTGGGCCAGCATAGGTAATACTTTCTGACAATTTTACTCATTGCCTTAATATTCGGCAAATCTGATGCTTTGGCTATATCAAGAACCATTCCTGATTTGGTAAGTATATTTATTTTTTGCCCCTTGGCAATATATGCTGAATTGCTCATGCTGCCATGGACAAAGAAAAAATTTATTTCGTTCTTGTTTAGCTGATATGAATCCATAACCTGCTTTTTTAGGCTTTGCAGTTCACTTTGTAACGGCTTGGTGTTTGACAGCTTGATTTTAAATAATTTTCGTTCCAATATCATATTGCTTAATGAAGAAAGGATTTTATCTTCATGCAATGCCCATGTTTTGATTGATGCCCATATATCAAAATCATCCAGGTTACAGAAGGCTTTTAAAAGCACTTCTTGCTCATTGAAATCTTTAAAATAAATTTCTTTTTCCAGGAATATTTTTAAGTTTTGGCTGGCAAAGACATTTATCCCTTTTTGCGCCAGGAATTTGGCCCTCCTGATTACCTGGATCAACATCTTTTCACAACTTACTGTAGTTTTATGAAGGTATACTTGCCAATACATCAACCTGCGGGCACTTAAAAAATTTTCAACGCTGTATATCCCTTTTTCTTCTACTACTACCTGGTCATCTTTAATGTCCAGCATTTTTATGATGCGGTTGGCCCCAATTGTACCTTCAGATACCCCAGTAAAAAAAGAATCCCTTTTTAAGTAGTCCAGCCTGTCAATATCGAGCTGGCTTGAAACAAGCTGGTGAAAAAATTTCCTTTCGTAACTGTTGTCAAAAATTTTCATGCAAAGTGACAGGGCGCCATGAAAAACTTTATTTAATTGTCCCATAATTAAATATGACAGCTTTTCATGGGGCAAGTCTGGCAAAAGGCTGTTTTCAAGGGCATGTGAAAAGGGCCCATGGCCAATATCATGCAAAAGTATGGCAATCAGGGTAGCCTCATATTCATTTTTATCAATATGGTGCCCCTTGGCACGAAGGTTGTCAAGGGTTAGTTGCATTAAATGCAGGGCACCAATTGCGTGATGAAACCGTGTGTGTAGCGCACCCGGATAAACCATATCGGTTAAACCGAGTTGTTTTATTCTACGGAGCCTTTGAAAGTAAGGGTGTTCTATAATATCAAAAACTAGCTCTGTCGGGATTGTGACAAAGCCATAAACAGGGTCATTAAAAATTTTTTTCTTATTCAAAAGCTTAAGTTTAAATCAACGGCTACAAAACCCAGCAATTTCAAAGCGTAAAAAATGAAATATTTTTATGTTTTTAAAATATTAATTTTCTTACAGATAATGAAGCTTGCCTATTTTAGGTTTAGACCGTTTTTTTTTAAATATTTATTAAAATTTACCCGAAAAACAGAAAAAGATTATGCAAAGATATAGTATTTTATGGGCCGATGATGAGATTGATCTTTTAAAACCTCATATTTTATTCCTGAACAATAAAGGATATGATGTTACCCCTGTAAACAGTGGATCTGATGCTGTAGATAAATTTGAAAACAACAACTATGACCTTGTTTTCCTGGATGAGAACATGCCGGGCATGACTGGTCTTGAAACATTGAGCCACCTTAAAACCTATAGGCCCAATGTACCCGTAATCATGATAACCAAAAGTGAGGAAGAGCATATTATGGAAGAAGCTATTGGATCTAAAATAGCCGATTACTTAATAAAGCCCCTTAATCCTAACCAAATACTGCTTTCAGTAAAAAAAATACTCGATAACAAAAGGTTGATTACAGAAAGGACCAATCTTTCCTATCAGCAGGATTTCAGGAATATCAGCATGGTTTTCAATGACCGGATTGATCATCAGGAATGGATAGACATCTATAAAAAGCTGATATATTGGGAGCTGGAAATAGACAATACCGAAAATAAGAGCATGGCTGAGGTGTTGGAAATGCAAAAGGAGGAAGCAAACAATAAATTTACACGGTTCATAGAAGAAAATTATGAATCCTGGCTAAACGACCCAAAAGTAGAAAAGCCACTTTTGTCGCACCAGTTAATGAAAAAGAAGGTTTTTCCACAACTGGAAGGAAATGAGCCAGTATTTTTCTTTGTAATTGATAACCTGCGTTTGGACCAATGGAAGATTATAGAGCCCATAATTTTAGATTACTATAACATGGACGAAGAAGATGCTTATTATTCCATTCTTCCTACTACTACGGCGTACTCCCGTAATGCCATATTTTCAGGCATGCTCCCTTCCGAAATGGCCAAAAATCACCCGGATTTATGGGTTGGGGATGATGTGGATGAAGGAAAAAACAATGCCGAGGACGAATACCTGGCCCGGCAATTAAAAAAGAACAAAATAGATGTAAAATCCAGCTATCACAAAATACTTCATGTAAGCCAGGGAAAGCAACTTGTTGAAAACCTTCCCAACCTATATAATAATAAATTGAATGTGATAGTGTACAATTTTGTGGACATGCTTTCTCATGCACGTACGGATGTGGAAATGATCAGGGAACTCGCACCTGACGAATCTGCATACAGGTCAATAACAAGGTCCTGGTTTTTGCATTCACCATTGTTGGAAACATTGAGGAAAATATCGGAAAAAAAGGCTAAAGTAATAATCACGACAGATCACGGTACCATCCGGGTAAAAAGGCCTTCAAAATTAGTAGGTGACAGGAATACAAATACCAATTTAAGGTATAAACAAGGCAAGAACCTCGGCTTTAATGAAAAGGATGTTTTTTTGGTAAGGAAGCCAGAATCCATATTTTTGCCTAAAGTAAACGTTTCCACTGCCTATGTTTTCGCTACGGAAGATAGATTTTTTGCCTATCCCAATAACTATAATTACTATGTCAATTATTATAAAGATACCTTTCAACACGGAGGAATTTCTTTGGAAGAAATGATAATTCCATTAATTTCATTATCTTCGAAATATGCCTGAGCTTGATAATATCCAGGATTATTCATTGGAAGAATTAGGCACTATTGCATCAAAAATTATTTCTTTTGCTGTAGATTTAAATATTTGGTTATTTGTAGGTGAAATGGGAGTGGGCAAAACAACCTTGATAAAGGAAATAAGCCAGCAATTAGGGGTAATTGACAATGTACATAGCCCTACCTATTCATTGGTTAATGAATATGGATTAACATCTGGGGAAGTTTTGTACCATTTTGACTTTTACCGATTGAAATATGAAACAGAAGCTATGGATATTGGTGTTGAAGAATATTTTTACTCAGGAAACAAATGTTTAATAGAATGGCCAGAAAAAATACCATCTTTAATACCTGAAAAATATTTAATGATATCAATATCATTAACTGATAAAAATCAAAGAAGCATTTTTTTATCCAAACATGACCAATAAATATAGTTCGGGCCTGGAAGAGTTGGCCAAAGGAAGAACCTTATATCCTCAGGAATCTTTACTAAAAGTTAAGGAAAACAATAAAGCTTTATTTATAGGGCTTCCAAAAGAAATTGCTTTGCAAGAAAATAGGATTTGCCTTCGGCCCGAGGCCGTTGCTATTCTTGTTAACAACGGCCATGAAGTTTGGATAGAAGCAGGTGCAGGCAACCAATGTAAATTTTCCGATAAAGAATACAGCGACGCCGGGGCGAAAATAAAATATACTCCTCAGGAAATTTTTGAGGCTGATATTGTGCTAAAGGTAGAGCCCCCTACTTTGGAAGAAATTGATTATATGAAGCCTGGAAAAACCTTGGTGTCAGCCTTGCAACTGGGCAACCAATCACCTGAGTTTATTGAGGCACTGAACAAAAAGAAAATTATTGCCGTAGGTTTTGAGCTTATAGAGGATAAGGTGGGGGGAATGCCTGTGGTCAGGGCGATGAGTGAGATTGCCGGAAGCACCGTAATGTTAATTGCCGCAGAATACCTAAGTAGCGTAAATGATGGCAGGGGCGTAATTTTAGGGGGTATAACTGGGGTCCCTCCAACAAAAGTAGTAATACTTGGAGCTGGTACAGTGGCTGAGTATGCGGCACGGGCTGCCCTGGGACTTGGGGCTAAAATTGAAATTTACGATAATCATATCTACAAGCTTCGCCGGATTAAACATGCGCTTGGCCATCAAATTTATACATCAACCGTTGACAATGCTGCTTTTGGTGAATCTTTAAAAACTGCAGATGTAGTAATTGGAGCCATCAGGGCAGAAAAAGGAAGGGTCAAAGTCATTGTTACCGAAGAAATGATTTCGCAAATGCGTGAAAATTCTATTGTTATTGATGTAAGCATTGACCAGGGTGGTTGTTTTGAAACTTCTAAGCTTACTACTCATAAAAAACCAATTTTCAGGAAGCATGGTATACTGCATTATTGTGTTCCCAACATCCCTGCAAGGGTAGCCCGGACTGCATCTACTGCTTTTAGTAACATATTTACCCCTATTTTACTTCAAGCTGCTGATTGCGGTGGGATTGAGGAAATGGTTTTTTCGACAAAATGGTTTACTAAAGGGGTATATGCATATAAAGGCAGCTGCACAAACATCCATATTGCCCAAAAATTCAAAATCAAATTTAAAGACCTCAACTTATTAATGGCAGCCAGGTTTTAGAAACCTGTTGTTTACTAGTCTTTGATGAAAACAATGCGCAAAAGGGAACTAAAAAAGGTTATTAGTCTCAAATTTTATCTCTTAACATATTACTAGCTTTGCTAGTGATCTCTTATATGCTTTATTATCTTTTTTGTAATTCGTATTTTTTGTTTCATCTAGATTTATTTTTAAGAGTTGTAAAACCAACAAAGGAAAGGTAGATTTTTTATTAAATCCAACCAACACATTTAATTATTCTTAGCCTTTCATATTTGTACATTTGATAACGGAAAAGGGTTCGCTTGGGAGATTTCTTCTTTGAAAAGAATGTTGGTTGGTTTAAATGTTGATTCCTTAGTTTTTTTAGGAAAGCTAAGGATAAATTTATTCTAACATTATCTAATGTAGGCTTTATTTTTTACTACTTTATCTTTGTGAGCAATTTTTTAACTGTTTCAGAACACTCCACAGAAGAACTAACTAATTTATTAGAGAACAATATCATTGGGACACCTGGTAAAGGAATGCTTTATCAGCAAATGAATGTCAGAGATAAAATCAAAAAAATTAAAATCCCATTTTTTGTAAATCTCAAAAAAGACAACTCCATAATTGCAACTTGTTGTTTCTGTAAAAGATCCGGAGTCACTGGTGAAGGCCCGACTTCATTTTATATAAGGTATTTTTCTTTTAAAGCTAATTTTAGAAGCCCTGGTGTTTTGAGCAAGTCATTAAATAAGAAAGGAGGACTTCGGACAGAAATTTTAAATTTGCTTCAAGGAAAATCATTTAAAATCTCAAATGGAGATAGATTTTTCCATTATGCATATGTTGACCCTACCAATATTAGGTCTTTCCGATTAATTGAAGAGTTTGGTTTTCAAAAAGTGAGGGAGTTTAGTACAATCTTATTTTATCGATTTTTCCCAAAAAACCAATTAAACATTTTAAAACTTGAAGGGCATGAGGTTGATGAAATGAAAGAATTATTAAAGGGCTTTTACTCAAATTATAAGATGTTTTGTTTTGATAACTTATTTAATGATAATAATTACTATGTTATTAAAGAAAAAGGCATAGTGGTAGCTGGGGCTTCTGTAAATTTAAATTATTGGAAAATTTTAAATGCACCAGGTTTATTTGGTAAATTATTGATTAATTATTTCCATAATATACCATTGCTTAACAGGATCCTTAATAAAGACCATCATTTCATTTCAATCGAAGGCATTTACTTTAAAGAAGGTCACGAAAAGTTGCTAGAACCTCTTTTTGAATTTCTATTATATAAATTTAAAGTACACTCAGCCCTGATGTGGGCAGACAATCACTCCCATTTATTTTACTCAGTAAATAAAATTGATTTAGGATTAATCAATAAGGTCAATAAGAAGATAAAGGCAGATGTTGTGTGCTACTTTAAAAATTATGATAAAAATGAAATAGAAAATTTTATGCTATCACCTTCATATATTTCTTCAACTGATCTAACATAATATCTTGAAAGATTAAATACAACAGTTAAAGGATCATCTGCAGCTCGGATTGTAAACCAGATATCAACAATTATTGATGACACCTGAACGTATATTAATTTTGTCTTTTAATCTTTTTTATTTTAAAATAATTGAAGTACAGATCTATTGTCTTTGCAATAACTCTCCAATATATTTTAGTACGCCAAAAACATTATTCCTCTCAGGACCTTTATATAAAAGGAGGAACTTATAAGAAAGCATGAATATTTTTAAAAATGCAATTTTATATTCCTTAACGTTGGTAGGGATATCAATTTTGAGTAATGGAATTTCTAAAGGAAGAAAGCAACATTTCCTTCACAATGTGGGCAGCAAATTAACTTTTCAACGCCCATCTAAAATACATCCAACAGCAGAAACCTTTAATTCAAAATTGGGTGC
>JALZND010000463.1 GCA_030857845.1 Bacteroidota bacterium
AGGTCATTCTAGACCTTGTAGAGCAAAAGTTATTGAAACAAAATACCCACATCATTCAAGTTATTTGATTGAAACTATAATAAAATTATAAAAAAGACATCATAATACAGAAGATTGAAATGCTAATGGACAGAGAGAGGGCTACAGATAAAACTTTGGTTTCTGTTGTAATTACCTGTTACAACCATGCGAAATATTTGCCTGAAGCAATAGAAAGTGTATTGGCTCAATCTTATAAAAACCATGAAATAGTAGTTATAGATGACGGTTCAACAGACGATACCGCAATTGTGTCCAAAAAGTACGATGTAAATTATGTTTTTCAGAAAAACCAAGGCCTGTCTGCTGCAAGAAATACTGGTATAAAGCATAGTAAAGGTGCATTTTTAATATTTCTGGATGCGGACGATAGGTTATTAATGGATGCAATTCAAGTAGGTGTAAACTGTTTTCAGGAGCACCCTGAAGTGGAAATGGTATTTGGTAAATATCATTATATAAATGTCGATGGTTCTTTTATGAAGGAGCAGCCGCCATTTGAACTTCCCAAAAAAGACGATCATTACTTTAATTTACTTCATAAAAATTTCATCAGCATGCATGCGGCTGTCATGTACAAGAGCAACAATGAAGAATTAAAAAAAGGGTATAACATCAGCCTAAGGGCATGTGAAGATTATGATCTCTACCTAAGAATAGCCCAAAAAGGGAAGATTGCTATGCACCCTAATAAAGTTGCCGAATACAGAAAGCATAACAGCAACATGTCGGGCAATCCGGAATTAATGTTGAAAGCTTCTTTAGAGGTGTTAAAAACACAACATGATTTTGTGGAAAATCATAATCAATATAAACCTGCTTATAAAAAAGGTTTAAATTACTGGAAAGATTTTTACGGTAAAAAAATATTAAAGCAAAGCAACTTTATTTTAAACCAACCAAATAATATCCAGAAGGTTATAAATGGTTTTTCTACATTAGCAAAATTTTCCCCCAGTCTTCTTTTACACAATGAATCAATAGAAGTTATGAAAAAACTATTTAAAGGCCTTCTAAAAAACGCCCTCAGTAAAACCATAAAAAAAACCAAGTCAAAGAAGGTTAAGGTTGGCAAACTTAATTTTGGTGACCTTAGGAGAATTACGCCCCTCAGTAGGGATTTTGGATACGACAGGGGCGGGCCAGCCGACCGGTACTACATTGAGAATTTCCTTAAACGAAATGCTGCGGATATTAAAGGAAGAGTGCTGGAAATAAAAGATGATACTTATGCTTTAACTTTTGGGGGCAAAAATATAACCCAAATTGACATACTTGATATTGATCCGAATAATTCAAAAGCAAATATAATTGCAGATCTTGCAAAGGCCGACAATGTTGCATCAAATACTTATGATTGTGTGATTCTGACTCAGACACTGCTGCTGATCTATGATGTAAAGGCAGCCATAACACATGCACACCGAATGCTAAAACCTGGAGGGGTCCTTTTGGTAACCGTTCCCGGCATTACGCAAATGGATTATAAAGCCCTTGGAAATATTTGGTATTGGTCGTTTTCGGAAGCTTCAACCAAAAAGTTGTTTGAAGAAATTTTCCCTTCACAGCAAGTAATTGTTAACAAATATGGCAATGTCCTTGTGGCTTCCTCACTGTTGTATGGAATATCTGCTAAAGAATTGACCAATGAAGAGCTTGATTTTACAGATCCGGATTATCAAGTGATCGTTACGATTAGGGCTACTAAGTAATTGCAACTACATGAATATACCTGGTAAAACTTTACTGTATAAATTAAAAAAGAAAGTAGAAGAAAGCCTGGAAAGTAGGGGTGTGATCCTTATGTACCATAGGGTGGCTGATGTTAGATCAGATCCATGGCAATTGACTGTATCAGTCAAAAATTTTGAAGAACAAATGAAAGTACTTCAAAAAGTTGGAAACGTCATGAAGCTCCAGGACATGGGCAAAGCTATTGCAAAAGGCAAACAGCTAAAAAAGGCTGTTGCTGTCACATTTGACGATGGCTATGCTGATAATTATTTGTATGCCGAGCCTATTTTGGGAAAGTACAAAATCCCTGCTACCATATTTGTCAGTAGCAGCTTTTTAGGTAAAGATACAGAATATTGGTGGGACGATCTGGACCGGATTTTTTTGCAGCCGGGCATTTTACCCGAACAACTTTTCATAACGATCAACAACAAGGAACATAAATGGGACCTGAATGGTGCCAGTAACTATACTGAAGAAGAAAGCATTAAGTACAGGACATGGTTGAATTGGGAAGAATCACCTACCGTGCGCCATCGGTTATACCACGAAATGTGGCACCTTTTGGTAAATGAAACAGATGAAGAAAAACGAAGGGTACTTAATGAATTAAATACATGGGCCCACTTAGATCCGGAGGGAAGGCCAGACAACAAGCCACTTTCACTGGAACAATTGCGCCAAATAATCAAAGGAGGTATTATTGATATTGGCGGGCACACTGTATCACACCCTCGGTTGTCTTCAAAAAGCCTGGAAGTACAAAAACAAGAAATCCTTCAGGGGAAAATATTCCTGGAAGATGTTTTAGGCAAACCTATAGAAACATTTTCATATCCTTTTGGTGATTATACAAAAGATACACTCCCATTGGTAAAAGAATCAGGATTTTCTTGTGCATGCACAACTGTATCAGACTTTGTTAGAAAAGAAGCTGCCATTTATGAATTGCCCAGGTTTGAAGTTATTGATTGGGACGGAGCGACTTTTGAAAGGAAACTTCATAAATGGTTATACAGGATTAAATAATTTTAAAAAAAATAGACCCTTGTATAATTAACCGAAGTTTCGCACAAAGCTTTAAATAGAATGGAGCGCACATAAACTAGCTAATAAGCAAATGGAGTTCAATTTAATATTTCCATTTGTGATCTGAAAAAATCATCTGCGAAACTTTAGTAATTTTTATTTTATAAAATAATTATTCGAAGGAACACTAATATAATATCTAAATACAATATCAAAAATCATGGGCAATGCACCTTTGGTATCTGCAATTATCATATTTTATAACAGTAAGAAATACCTGGCAGAAGCCATAGAAAGCGTACTGGGGCAGAC
>JALZND010000464.1 GCA_030857845.1 Bacteroidota bacterium
GTCAGTATCAACTACGCCAGGGGCTAAAGAAAAAATTTTAAATCCATTTTCTGCAATATTGCTTTCCAATGCCGCAACCTCGCTCATCATATTTATTGCGGCTTTTGATGAGCAATAACCTCCCCAACCATCCATTGCCCTGGACCCAGCACCTGAACTAATGTTTATAACAATCTTTTCTGCCGGTGAGCCCTTAAATTTATTGATGAAAATATTCATCAAAATTGCGGGGGCAATTACATTTACATTATATAATTCTATTAAACTTTCATCACTAACGCTACCAAAAGGACCAACCTCCCCTAAAATCCCTGCATTGTTTATAAGGACAACTTTTTGGGGCACCTCCTCCATTTTAAATAATTCTTCTGCTAAAGCTGCGATTTTCCCTGATTCTGCAAGGTTAAATTGTATATGTGTAAAGTTGGGATGTTCAAACCCAAAAGATCTTGAAATACCAACAACCTTGTTTTTAGGGTCTTCCAATATTTTTTGGCACAAAGCCTTTCCTATACCTTTGCTTGTGCCTGAAATGAAAAAATAATTCATAGGCAAAAATTAGAAAAATTAGGTTTCACGCCAAATAAAAAAACCTGCCAAGGCTTCCAATGGTCCTTGATTTTACAAAAACCAAATCGTTGTAAAAACAGATGCTGAATTCACTTTTTTGTTTGAAAAGTTCAGCATCTGTCCTATAAATTAAAGAATATATTGGCTCAAATCTTTATTTTTAACCAACCCAGAAAGTTTTTCTTTCACCAATTCTTTGGTTACTACAACTTTGGCATTTGGTCCAATTTTATCTGGGATATCAAATAGAAATTCGTTCAATAGATGGCTAACAACAGTATGCAGCCTTCTCGCCCCAATATTTTCTACCTCAGAATTTATATCGAATGCAATTTCTGCAATCTCCTCCATAGCTTCGTCCTGAAAAGTAAGTTCAACACCTTCTGAATAAAAAAGGGCTTCATATTGCTTGGTCAAAGCATTTTTTGGTTCTTTCAATATTTGATAAAAGTCATCCTTTGTCAAGTTGTTCAATTCCACCCGAATTGGGAAACGCCCTTGCAACTCCGGGATTAAATCGGAAGGTTTGGCAATATGGAAAGCCCCTGCAGATATGAACAGGATATGATCGGTATGGATAATTCCATATTTAGTGTTTACAGCACTACCTTCTACAATAGGGAGCAAATCGCGTTGCACACCTTCCCTGCTCACATCCGGGCCACCACCGCCCCCTTTTTTAGAGCTCACTGCAATTTTATCAATCTCATCAATAAAAATGATACCTGTATTCTGTGCTTTATGAATCGCCTCTTCCTTCACCTCGTCCATATCAATAAGCCTGGAAGCTTCATCTTCCAATAATATTTTTTTAGCGTCTTGGATGGTTACTTTTCTTTTTTTGCTTTTTTTAGGCATCATCCCGTTGATCATCTCCTGCAAGTTCATCATTGAAGCCTCATCCATCATTCCGCCACCTACCATGCCAATACCAGAATTATTTGCCTGCTTTATGTTGATCTCGATTTTCCTATCGTCAAGCTCTCCATTTCGAATTTTTTCCCTGAAACGCTCCCGGGTTTTTTCATTAAGTTCATGTTCGTCCATCTGTGAAACATCTATGGATTCGTCGACATTAAAACCCGCAGATACATTGGACCTGGACTTGAGGGGGGGAATAAGAGCATCAAGGATTATATCTTCAACAATTTGATTTGCACGCTCTTTGACTTCTTCCTTTTTGCTCGCCTTTACCATATTTACGGCCTGCTCTACCAAGTCGCGCACCATGCTTTCAACGTCCCTGCCTACATAGCCTACTTCGGTAAATTTTGATGCCTCTACCTTTGTAAATGGTGCATCTGCAATCTTGGCAAGCCTTCGTGCTATTTCTGTTTTTCCTACCCCAGTTGCACCAATCATCAAAATATTGTTTGGAATGATCTCATCCCGCATTTCGGTTTTTACGTTCATCCTCCGCCACCTGTTTCTAAGGGCTATGGCAACATTTCTTTTGGCATCTTTTTGCCCAATGATGTATTTATCCAATTCTGCTACAATTTGGCGTGGAGTCAAAAAATTAGTGTTGTTTATCATTTACCTGGATCGTTTTGTTCATTAAGTTTATTCTTGTTTTTAAAGAAGGCCCCTAAATTACTTGTTACAGTAATATAATCTGTCCCTCCTGAAACGTGATAGAATGCTTTGCTATAAGCAATTTCAAACGCTTTAACACGTATCAATATTCCGAAGGCCAGGCCGGCACCTCCTGATACTTCTTCCATTTTTAATTCTTGCTTGATCAAGTGGTTGTAGCCAGCTCTTATATTAACATTTTTGCTCAATAATAATTCAGTGCCAATTGTAATATGCCTCATGAGTTTATCGACCCTGCCTGGTTCCTCATTGTTAATGCCGCCCCTACCGGGTATCTGATAATTTACGCGGTAAGGATACAAATTGTATGCTGTTACCGAAAACCTGAATGGGATGAACTGTGGTTTGAATGTAATTCCCATCTGTACATCGAAAGGAAGGGAAATATCACTCCCTTGAGCATAATCACTAAGACCAAAACCTAAATTCTTAATAGCCATTCCCAAAGTAATATCTCTTTCGGGATGCCTGAATATTCCACCGATATCAAAAAGCAGGGCACTGGCATTGTAAAAAGCTATATTGGAATTGGCGAATTTCATGCTTCCCCCAAAAATAAAGTTTCCTGTTACCCTGCTATTGCTTAAAGTAATGGCATAATCACTGGCCCCGAATTCGCCTTCTTCTAAACCGGTATCATCATATCCGTCAAATGAGCCGTAATTTAAGTACTGCAATCCTGCCGCAAACACGCCAGCTTTGCCAAAGTTATGGCCATATGTAAGGGTGCTTAAAGTAATATCTGCCAAAAATAAATAGTGGCTAAGCGATATATGTTTGTGCGTGGAAGGATGTAATAAAGCAGGATTTGATAAAAACATATTGATGTCATTATCAAAAGAGCTTACATTTATCCCACCTAAAGCAGAAGTCCTTGCGTTTCCCGGAAGGTTCAAAAATTCCAAAGCCCTCCTACCTCCAACCTGGGCCTTGACC
>JALZND010000465.1 GCA_030857845.1 Bacteroidota bacterium
ATAATATATCCACCATCCGGTGTTGCTTTTATATCAGAACCTTGTTGGTTTTTGCTACCACCATATATTTTTACAAAAGTAGTATTTTTGGCAGTGTTATACGGCAATTCCTTCTCACAAGAACTGAAAGTTGTACAAACCAAAAGCATTGCCAGAATACTACAAGTTTTTAGATTTTTTTCCAGCCAGTACAAAATCGGTTTTTTTATATGTATCATACTAATTAAAAATTTTTTTAGGCTTGTACTTGCTGATCATATAAGCGCCTCTAATGGTAAAATATCCCATTTTTATATCATTGTCCAAATATCCATACCTGTTGTAAAGCTGTGGTACAGAGTACCGTTGGGATGCATTTACTACATTTAAAATCCCTAAATTATACTCTGCTTCAATATTAATATGGTTGAGCCCTGATTTGATCCTAATGCCTGTACCAATAATTCCCCAAAAATTAAAGTCATTCCTAATTCCTTTAACATTAACGTCAGGACCTTTTATATCACTTCCTGAGCTAGATATATAATTATTTTTCCTTAAAGCTTTAGCCTTTGCAGTTAAAAGGTATCCTACCGATCCACCTCCGAAGAAATAATTTTGGGTTTGGCTTTTTCCAACTGTGGTGCTTAAAGTAAGTGGAAAAATAATCCAGGATTGATTTTCTGTAAAATGTACTTCTGCAAAGTTAAAGTTCTCGGCAATTTCATTGTAATTCGTAAAGTTTTGTGTTTGCACATTTGTAGATGATAAATTCCTGATATTCCTGTACCGAACCACATTAAAATTGGGACCTGTATTGATGCTCATCCGTTTTGAAATTGGAAAAGAAAAGCTTATACCAGCAGCATATCCCGGTAAAGAATAATATTTTTCGGTCCTGCGGGACAAATTGTCTATACCATGAGCCATTGTAGTTAAAACATGCGATATATTTGTACCTGCTTGAATACCAATGGAGAATAATGGCAATGTTTTATATGACCTGAACAGGCTTACCAATTCTGCCGGTTCTACAGATTCGTTTAATTGATAGTCCGGGAATTCACTTAATAATTTATAAAAGGTTATTTCAGCATTTAATGAATCGTCCAGGTAGAGGTAGGTCAAGGTAAGCAATTTATAAGCAGTGAGAATTTCCTCAGATGTAAACTGTTTCTTAAACATGCATTCTGTGAGGATATCAGGCACATCTCTTAAATGACCTGTTTCAAATTTTTTTTCGGCTAATTTTAAGGTTTGAGTACAATTACTCTGTGCCTCGACCTGAACAGTAACAAGCATACATACCATGATCTTGGAAAATAACTTCCATGATCGGCATGCGCGCATAATGATATCCAAAAAGGATTTGAGATTATTTTTCATTTTTTCCAACCACTAGTTCAGGGCAAGTTTTTTCATAAGGTATATCATGTCCAATGTATTGGTCCCATTCTTTTATACTTAGGTTTCGGGATATCTTTCCACAAAGTTTTTCTGCCAGTAAATATGACTGAGTTGGCCATATTTTAATTTTACCGCTTCCACAACCTGCTATGAGATAATTTCCATCTGCTGTAAATGAAAGGCTCCAAACATATTCCTGGTGATCATTAAAGATGTTTGGTGGATCATTGAGGTTAGCCATTCTCCACAGGATCACCTTGCCATCAAACCCGGAAGAAGCAAGCATGCTGTCGTCGTTGCTAAATTTTATTTTCCTGATCAAAGAATTATGACCCGTAACAGTTGATAGCAATGAATTATCATTCAAGTCCCAAACCCGCACAATACCCTCTTCATCTCCTGCGGCCAAATATCTGCCACTATTACTAAAGGTCAAAGAATGGAACTTTATGTTTGGGTCACTGAAGAGAAGGTCATGTTGGACGGTAAAATGATTTTTTATTATTATGATTTCACCCTCGTCATTTCCTATTGCCAATGATTCATTGGCTGGGTTTGCAGCGATAGTCCTTGTTTTTGATTTTCCTGTGTAAACTATTTTATTGTCTTGGTAGTCATAATATCTTACCACTTTATCACCTCCTAATGAGTAAAGTCCGTTTTGCCCGAAAGCAATTTCATAGATTGCTCCATTGTGGAATTTCAAAGTTTTAAGTTTACCATCTTTTGCAAGGTCGTAAAGTTCAATAATTGGTATTTCTCCGCCGATCGCCAACATATTGTTGTCATTGCTGATGGCAAGTGCCCTGTTCACGTATGGATTTGTACCAAACAATTGTGGGCTTGCAGGAATACCTTCTTTAATGTCCCACTTAAAGGTTTTTCCTTCACTGCCAGAAGAATACAAGATTTTTCCGTCTTTTGTAGTTGCCAATGCCCTAACATTATCAGTATGTGCTTTTAAAACATTAAATTCATCGCCCTCAAAATATTTTAAGGCATAATAGAGGCCATCATAAATATAATGGTCATTTACATTGCCTTTATTTTGTTCATAGAATATATATGCTTGTTTGGCAAGCAATGCTTTAAGTTCGCCTTCTGAAATTTGGGTAGATTTTACTGACATTGATTGTGCCACAGACAATAAAAGCAGATTGTAAGCTTCCATTGTTTTTTGAAGGGCAATCAACTCTTGTTGTTTCGCAATTTCAGTTTGATAACGTGCATTCTGGCTTTGCTTTACCGCTTCTAGCCTGGACCTTTCTGCAACTTTACTTTGGGTTTCGGCAATTTGCTGGTTATATAAAGCAATTTCCTGCTGTTTTATGGCATCTTCAGCACTCCTGTTGGCCAATAATATTGCTTTTTCTGCTTCTATTCTTCTTATTTCTGCCTCAATTTGTGCTTTTTCTGCTTTTTTCCTGTTCCTGTTTGCCTCAAGTGCATTTTTTTCTGCAGCTATTTTCTGTTTTTGTGTGTTTTCATTATTTTTTTCTGCCTGCATTTTTTGATCTTGCCCCCATACGAAGAACAAAACAGAAATAACAGTAGCAAAACCGAGGATAAGTGCCACAATACGTGCCCGCTGAAGGGTACGTTTCTGCATCATATCTTTGTTCCTGGTTTCTGACTGGTAGGTTTTAGTGCTTGACTCCAAGAAAACCATGGCCCTTTCATAAGCAGGGTCGTATCGCTGCGCCCAATCTAAAGT
>JALZND010000466.1 GCA_030857845.1 Bacteroidota bacterium
GGATTGTATGGATGAAAATACCCATCTATCTTATAAGGATCGAGAAGTGCATCAAGCTTATTATATATTTCACTAAAAAACTCTCTTTGTTCGGTGTTATCTAATAAGTAGGAAATAGTCTTTAAATCATCTTTAATAGAAACTGATGGGTTTAAAACATCAGAAATAGATTCTAATTGTGGATCATATAAATATGGCTCAGGACCTGGATCTAGAAGTAATTGAACTGTGAATAAATCTTTAATGAATTAATTTTTTGTATTTCCGAACTTAATTGTTTCATGATACCTTCATTTTAGCGTTAAAATAGGGATGAGAGGAAAGTTTAATAGCTGTTTCTTCGGTAGAAGCTTTAATATACTTCAATAAATTTACCTCTGAAGTATGTCCTGTTATTTTCATATTTTCAAGGGTAGGTATCCCTGCTAAATACATATTAGTAGCTCCTGATCTTCTGGCAGTATGGGTTTTAATAAGGTCGTATTTTGGAACAGTTTTTTTTATTTTTAAACCACCTCTTACCATCTCAATATCCACCAGTTCATCAATTTCAACTAGTTTACCAATATCTTTTATACTTTTATTAAGTCCTTGTTCGTGTGTTTTAGGTAGGTTGTAATTGTATTTTGATAAAATAAAATCAAGTTCATACCTAACAGGGATAGAAACCTTAATTCCAGTTTTTAACTGGGTCAAATTTATTACCTTACCTCCTTTGGAGGTTTCCTGAAGATGATGCGATTTAACCCTTGAATAGTCAGAATAGCGTTGAGCTAGGTAGCATCCCACTAAAAATACATCTCTTGCAATTTCTTGATCCTTATTTTCTGAAAGATCTTCTTTGAAAAGCAAATCCAGCTCTTTTTCATTCAGGTGGATAAGCCGGAGCATATTGACCCCCTAATACGGTAAAAGTTTAAACAGTAATTCTGTTTTTTGGCTGTGACATTCCGGCGGATACTGACCCCCTAATTTATAATAAAATGGCTCTTTTATTCCGGAGCATACTGACCCCTTAAGTTGGTATTCCGGAGCATACAGACCCCCTTTTGATTATAATTCCAAATGGTTTTGGTTCTTTGGTGTGAAAACGAACTTCACATTAATAGAGCATCGATGGCAGGAAAACCAAAAACTATGAGTCAGATAAAACAATTATTGCAATTACATCAACAGGGTAAAGGCAAGAAGTTTATTGCCATTAACTTAGGCATAAGCAAAAACACGGTAAAGAGCTACCTGGCTAAAATAGATTCCCTTCAGCTAAGCATTCCTGCTCTTTTAGCCTTGGAAGATCCTGTTTTGGAAGCAAAGTTCCATGCAGGCAACCCTGCCTATAAAGAAGAACGTTTTGAGGACCTGAAAAGCAGGCTTGGCTATTTTGCCAGGGAACTCAGCAAAAAAGGGGTCAACAGATTATTGCTTTGGGAAGAATATAAGCAGGGTTATCCTGAGGGCTATAGCTATACACAATTCTGCTTTCACCTTGGCCAGCAACTAATTGCCCGCAAGCCTTCTATGGTGCTACAACACACAGCCGGGGAACAACTCTTTATAGATTTTGCCGGCAAGAAGCTGCCCTATGTAGACCCGCAAACCGGAGAAGAGATCTTTTGCCAGGTATTTATCGCCTGCCTTCCATATTCAGACTATAGCTTTGCCATGGCTGTAAAAAGCCAGAATACAGAAGATTTTCTTTATGCCCTTAGCTGCTGTCTGCAGGAACTGGGAGGTGTGCCGCAGGCTTTGGTGCCGGACAACCTGAAGTCTGCCGTTACTAAAGCCAGCCTTTATGAGCCGGATATCAATAGGGCAATGGAGGATTTTGCCAACCATTACAATACTACGGTTTTTCCTGCCAGGGCCAGAAAACCTAAAGATAAAGCCCTTGTGGAAAACCAGGTAAAGCTGATCTATAGCAGGGTATTTGCCCGCCTTCGCAACCAGCAGTTCTTTGATCTTTCAACTCTTAACCAGGCCATTAAAGAAAAGGTCAAGGATCATAACCAAACCCGTATGCAGCAGAGGCCTTATTGCAGGGAAGAACGCTTTATAGCGGATGAAAAACACCTGCCCGGCCCTTTACCTGCCCAGCCTTTTGAGATAAAGTATTACCGGGAATTGAAAGTGGCCCCCAATAATCATATCTACCTCACGCAGGACAAACACTATTACAGCGTCCCCTACACCTATATCGGCACAAAAGTAAAGGTGATTTATACCCGCTCAATGGTCTATATCTATGGGAAAGGGGAGCAGATAGCTGTACATAAGAGGAAGCATCAAATAGGGTTTTACAGTACTGTTGATGAGCATTTGTGCTCTCACCACCAGCATTACCTGAAGCGGAGCCCGGCTTATTATATTGATAGGGCCAGACAAAAATCAGAAGATTTTCATCGGCTTGTGGAGCTGGTTTTTCAGCAAAACAGGTATCCCGAACAGCTCTACCGTAGCTGTGACGGCCTGTTCAGCCTGCAAAGCAAAAACCGAACCTGCTACTTTTGATAAAGCCTGCCGGATAGCCATTGAGCACCAAATCTATTCTTATAAGTTCATCCAGAAAATGCTGGAAAACAAGATGACAGAATATGAAGAGCAACCCAAGCAGCCCCTTCCTGTGCACCAGAATATTAGAGGAAAAGACCAAATGGCTTTGATTCCAGTGAACAATACAAGGTAAAGGGGTTTCATCCCTTAACTGTTCCCAGGTAAGTTGAACACCCTGCGTACGAAAACCTATACTTTCAGCAGCTTCGCTGATTCCCAATAATGAAACTCCCTTTCTTGATATATAGCACCGTTCCCGAAGATCTTGTAAATTATGTTGTTTACCATATCAGTAAATGAAGCCTGTCTTTAATTTGAAATTTTTGCCTTTGAAATTATACTTTCCACTTGCGAAATAGAATTGATTAATTTCTCTTTAATTTGATCTTTAATTGTATCTTGTTCTTTCTGTAATGCCTTTTAAGGGAGTATTTTTAATAACTTAAAATCTAGCAAGTCAAGTTGTTATAAAAACTTGAAAATGTTGAATTGATAAAGTTGTATTTACATTTTATAATGTGGTGTATATCCTCTTACTGGTTTTTTAT
>JALZND010000108.1 GCA_030857845.1 Bacteroidota bacterium
AAAACCGCTACACTTTGACTGGATATATTTATAATATATTAACTCGTTGTGTGAACTAAAAATTTTGTTTTTTAAGAAATTGAAACCTTCAATCATAAGCTTTTATACCTTGAGTTTTTTTCTCTCAATCCTGTAGGGATTGAATGTGAATAACACCGTATGAAATGCGGTGTAGGCAAAAACCCCAACCATGAAGTGGTTGAACTAAAAGCAAGAATTTTGCTTATGAGAATGAGTTTTGTTCAACCCTTTCAGGGTTGTATAAGCTTTTATATTCCTCCCTGGATTTGATCCAGGGCTATTCAAGTTAAAGCCTTTCGGCTTTCTGCAATTATCTTTGTTCTTTAAATTATAAAAGTTTCGCATGTCTGATTATCGAAGTTGAGAGGTGAATAATCCTCCTTAATGTTTTTAAAAGTAGTATTTGAATTTTCCATTTCAGAACTCTAAAAATTTTCGCCGCAGACCATAGCGGATGCTGAGAAACTTAAGTAAATTAAATATTTTTTTAATCCATCGAAGGTATTTTATGATTCCCGGTCAAATATAACAACCATATCCAGTAAATCCCTCGATACATTTTTAGTAATAAGTTCTTTTTTTAATCTCCACGACCAGTTGCCTTTTGCTACAGAAGGCTTGTTCATTATAGCATCTTGCCCAAGGCCCAATATGTCTTGCATCGGGAAGATTACAAGGTCAGCAACAGACATCATTGCCAACCTGATCATGGCTTCGTGTACATTATTTTTGTTGAGGGAATAGTTTACATAAAATGATAGCCTTATTTTATCTTCTTCCGAAGCTTCATTTTCAAACCAGCCCCGCACAGTATTGTTGTCGTGAGTGCCGGTATACACGAGGCAATGAGGAATATGATGGTGGGGTGCATAAGCACTTCCTGGTAAATCTTTACCAAAAGCAAAGAGCAATACTTTCATGCCTGGAAGCTTAAAGTCGCCCATAAGTTTCCGCACATCATCATCTATTTCGCCCAGGTCTTCGGCAATGAAAGGCATGTGCGGGAATTTTTCTTTTAAAATGTTAAAGAGGTCATTTCCCGGTCCTTTTTTCCAACTACCATTAATGGCAGTTTCTTCACCATTGGGTACTTCCCAGAAAGCAGAAAAAGCCCTAAAATGGTCTAGCCTTAGGAGGTCGAACATCTTTAGGTTCTGTTCAATCCTTTTTACCCACCAATCATATTGTTCTTCTTTGAGCACGTCCCAATCAAATACAGGCGTTCCCCAAAGCTGGCCCGTTTCACTGAAATAATCTGGCGGTACACCAGAAACTGTGATTGGTTGCTTGTTCCCATCAAGCTTGAAATATTGGGGGTTTGACCATACGTCGGCACTGTCATAGCCAACATATATAGGAAGGTCACCAAAAAAGTGTACATTCTTGTTGATGCAATGTTTTTTTAGTTTTTCCCATTGTTTAAAAAAAACAAATTGTAGGAATTTTTCTTTCTCAATAGCATCCTTTAGTTCATCTTTCAGGTTGCGGATTTGCTGCTGTTCCCGATCCCTGATTGCTTCGGGCCATTCTGTCCACATCTTCCCATCAAATTTATTTTTAATGGACATAAACAGGGCAAAATCATCCAGCCAGTAGCTGTTTTCCTTTTCAAAGTCAAGGTATTCCTGGTTTTGTTGCCCGCCTTTTTTTTTGAATGTTTTAAATGCTGCATCAAATAATTTATTTTTGAATTGGGCCACTTCTTCAAAATCTACTTTATCTTTTGAAGCTTTTGATTCAAAATTCAAGTCTTCTGTTTCAACCCATCCATCACTTTGAAGCAGCTCCGGGCTTATTAGCAATGGGTTTCCCGCAAAAGCCGAAAGCCCACTATAAGGCGAATATCCGCTGCCTTCCTGAACAGGGTTTAAAGGCAAGATCTGCCAATATTTTTGAGCTGTATCTTTTAAAAATTCGGCAAATTCGTATGCTTCCGGACCAAAATCACCAATGCCATATTTAGAAGGCAATGAAGTGATGTGCAAAATGATACCACTGCTTCTCTTTTGTTTCATAATTAACTGTTATTTATTATGGATTAGCAAAATAAGGATATGATCATAAATAAAATGCTCAAAGTTCATGACTTTGAGCATTTTATTTTTCTTTTTCTAAAAAATTATTCTAAAATACCTTCTAGTAAAACCACTGGAAAATCGCCAAAAATTTCCTGTAAACTATGCCCCAGAGCGATATTGACTTCCTGATCTGTAAAAATATTTCTCCAATTGAATGGCGCTTCTTCAGGCAAAATAATTTTTGTTTCTTGCCAGAAACTAAAATCCGGTGTTTTATTCTTTAAATAGTCTTCCTTTACCAATAATCCCGGCACAACAATGAGGCTCCAGTCGGTGCCTCTTTTCCTGACAAAGCCAAATGCGTGGTTGGCATTTCTGCCTTCAAATACTAATGGAATATAGTTACCTTTAGAGAATAAATCATGAGCTTCTTTCCTGAAATTCAATGCTTTAAAAATAGTGAACATCTTGATCAGGCCATCCTCAGGATTTCGTAATATTTTTTCCCGGAATTCTGGGTCCTTGCCATTTTCTTCTATTACATCGAGGTGCTTGTTTCGCAGCTCATAATCTACAGGTCGCCTGTTATCAGGGTCTACCATGCTTAAATCCCACAATTCACATCCCTGATAAATATCAGGGATTCCGGGTGCGGTAATTTTTATCAGTGCCTGTGCAAGTGAATAAATAGCGCCATACCTGGCAATCTTTTGCATAAATGGAACAAAAGAATCTAAAAATTCCTGGTTTTTAAGAATGGATTCTATAAAAGCGACCACTGCATTTTCATACTCTTCCTTAGGGTCTGCCCAGCTGGTATTTACTTTTGCCTCCCGCACCACCTTTATCATATATTCTTTTACCCTTTCCTGCAGGTTATCTTCCTCCTGTTCACCATTCATGGGAAAAGCCCCAACTAGTGTTTGATAAATAAAGTATTCATCATTTGCCGTGGGCATATTCCCATTTTCACTAGTGGTAAGCAAATTCTTGTTCATTGATTTCCATTGCTTAACCACCGCTTCCCATTCTTCGGGAATTTCACTTAAAGCATTGATCCTAACCCTTGCATCCTCTCCACGCTTGGTATCATGAGTAGCAGTGGTATTAATAGCCAATGGGTTCCTATTGAGCCTGTCGAGCATTTTCTTATGGAACTCATCAGTTGAAATCCCAAAAATATGCGGGGAATCCCCCACTTCATTGTGCGAGATTAACCGGTTATAGATGTAAAAAACAGTATCTTCAACTCCTTTTGCAGCGAGTGGGCCTGCAATTTGCTGGCACCTCATCATGAAGAAAAGTTTATTGTTGTTGTATTCTTCATTTCCGTCAGCCTTACCATTCAATAACTTCCTCAAATAATCTATTTCCTTACTTAAATAAGGCGCATGGTCCACAGCTTTTTGCAAGGCATTTTGTATAATTGCAAGGTCTTCTTCGTTGAGGGGTAGCTTGTTGCCATAAACTCTATATACAGGATAAAAAACAAGCAAATATCCTAATGCCTCCCGAAGTTTTCCCGGATCAATCTCTTCTTCCAAAGGCATGAGATCAGAAACTTCCAGGAGCTGCATCAAATTATTGAGCTCACCAAACATCCTTTTGGTGATGATAAAGTGCTTTTTATCACGTACCAGGTTTTCATATTCAGCAGTGCTTTTGGTAATTTCCCTATATATTTCAGAGAATTTATTTCTGTTTTTGTGGTCGGTATACAAATGGCTGATGCAGGCCAGGAAATGGTACCCACTGGTACCTTGAATAGGCCAGGATGCAGGGAGGTTTTCTTCCCATTCAAGGATTTTTTCTACAACAATATATGCTTCCTCTCCAAATTTTTCCCGGAGCCTGTTTATGTATTGTGTTGGGTCTAAAAGTCCATCGATATGGTCGATCCTCAATCCCTGGATCATTCCTCTCGTGTATAAAAAATAAATAAACTGATGATAATGATGAAAAACTTCTTCATTCTGGATATTCAGGCAGATCAGGTCATTTACAGTAAAAAACCTTCTGTAATTAATTTCCTGTTCTGTATCCTTCCAATAAGAAAGGAAAAAGTTCTGATGGTCCAGCAATTGCGCAAGGAGTTTTTTGTTTTTATTGATATTGCTTACAGCAGCGCTAAGGAGTGAATGTATTTCTTCATCGTCTGTTATGGCAGCTGCAAATTCCTTTTTAAGCTTTTCTGTATATTCTGTATAAAGATTTGGTTCATCTATCTCCTCAAGGTTTTCAAAATTCAGTATGAGGTTTTGATAATCTGAAGTGTATTCTTCATTAGCCCATACGGGGATTTTATTGGCTTGCTTGAGAATAAAATGGTAGGATGAAATACTTACAGGATACCTGGTTTCATAGTACCTGAGATAAAAAGATTCCTGGAAGAGGTCCAGCTTGAGTTCTTCATTTTTTATAACTACATTCAATGGCTTCCCTAAAAAAGGCGCCATTACTTTATTTTTATATTTAGGGTCGGCATGTTCCCAGTTGATGTCAAAGTATTGAAAAAAGTTTGATTTCCTGCCTTTCTCAAACACGTCCATTAATAAAGGATTTCCCGGGTCAAAAGCCATATGGTTGGGTACGATATCTTGAAGCCATCCCATACCTTTTTTCCTTAAGTCTTCAGATAAGGCTTTGAATTCTACCATGGTCCCTATTTCGGGGTTTAAGATGTGAGAATCTGTAACATCATACCCATGGGTACTCCCTGGACGGGCTTCAAAAAAAGGTGCTGAATAAATCGTTGAAATCCCCAACCTGTGCAAATAGTTAAGATTCTTTTTCAGGTTTTCAAAATTGAAAGATTTCGTTACCTGCAATCTGTATGTTGATGATGGTATATACACAAAAAATAATTTTAATTTAAAAAAAACAAACTCCTAAAAAGTATAGATGCTATAGCCTGCTCGGCAAAATAATTATTATTACTTAAGGATAAGAGATATGTTTGGGAAATTTTAACAGAGAACCCCAAACAATCATCTTCTTAACTTAATAATAGAATTTTACTTACCGAAGTTCCCCTTTATCCAACTTCAATTTTTAAATTTATTCCCCGAACAGGATGGGTTAAAAATTTATATGAGTCTGAACAGCCATATCCTTTTTCATATTATCAACACGAACATCGAGATAATCACAAAGTTTATTAAACTGACTAAACCACAATTCTGCTTGAAGGTCGCCTTGCTCTTTTCGATGGTAAAAATGAGAGTAATTCTCCTTGCCCATAAAAAATACGATATTCTGAGCCTCCCAGGCATCCAGATGGAAAGGGAGCTTTTTGACTTCAACAAGTAGGTCAACTACCATTTTAAGGTAAAAGGTATCGTTGGGATCTTCTGAAAATTTGGTCATTAACTCTGATATGCGCTTGGATATTTTAAATGGTAAAGTCAGTTTATCAATATCTGCAGAAAGACGTTGACTTTCTTCTATTGTTGCCGACAGCTCTTTTAGATCAATCGGATCGGCATTTATTATTTTCTCTAATTTTGAGTTAATTATAAAATCCACAGGGATTTTCAATGGTTTTGGCAGGGACATTTTTAGTTCTGTAATGGCCTGCATGATTGGGTAATTGTTGTCATAGATCTGTTTGAACAAGCCTTCCACTCCTTTATTATTTTGAGCCAAAACATCATCCAGTATTTTTTTCTGGTCGTCTTTAAACAAATGCCAGAAAGAATAATTATGTGTGCCAAAATGTTTGTCAAGGAGCATGATGATGCCAGGCACATTTCCTTTTCGGAATGAGGCATGGATTTCTTTACGCATTTTTTCAAATGATTCAGGATCCAGGTATTCCCGTACCCCTCCATAAAGATTATGATCTCCAAGATGCAATACTGCAAATGAAACTTCATTTCTTTCCCACGTTACATCCGATTGTATTAAAATTTTACCTATGGCAAGTGTATATTTCCCTGCCTTGTAGTTTTCATAATGATCAGCTTTTGCGGTATAGCTGTAAAGTTTGATTTTTGCAGGGTCCTTTGCAAAAATTGAAGACACGGCAAAGTGTGCACCCACCCTTATCAAGTTTAAAATGGCAGGCTTTACAACTTTTAAATAGGCATGGGCACCCGTTTCGTATTCTTCGGAATTGCTGGGCACCTTATAGAGCAGCTGGATGAAATGAGGTTCAAGATCTTTGCCGTTCAAATTGTTGGCTAGCTGTATGGCACGGGCAGCATATAAAATATCTTGCATGGTTTCAATACCCGAAACCTCATCGAAGAACCAACCGCAGCTGGTATACATTAATAAGGTATGGTATTGCATTTCAAGCAGCTTAAGGAATTTCACCTTTTCATGCTGGGAAAGTGTTTTTATAGCATGCGTTTTAATAAATTTTTCTATGTTTTCCGTAGATCTGTCCTGAAGTACCTGGATATAGGCGTTGCGTAATTTCCAAGGGTCATCAACAAACAACTTCATTTCTTCTTCATAAACCGGGATGAGTTCGTCCCTCAGCCAATCAAACGCCTCACGCAATGGCTGACGCCATTTTTGATGCCAACCGTGGTTGCCACCGGTATGGCACCCACAATCACTTCTCCATCTTTCCACCCCATGGGCACAGCTCCAGGAAGAATTCTCAATAATTTCCGTTTCATATTGAGGAGGGAATTTTTCCAGGAATTCGGCATAAATGGTAAGCTTTGCCAAATTATTGCCTTCTATATGATGCATGCAATACGTAAGACCCATTTCACCATATCTATGGTGGTGCCCATAGGTCTCACCATCTGTTGCAATATTGAGTAACTGCGGCTTATTATTGTGCTCCAGTCCGTTAAGCAATCTATTTGCAAAAGCTACCCCATTGTTGAGCAAGCCTTCAAAAGCTATACCTTGCGAAATAGGCCCATCATAATAAAATATTGAAATACTGCGGCCCGAGGGCAGGTTGCAGATATACGCATTTCTTGTATCCAGCCTGGCACCCATGGTATTTTCCCACATTTCTTCCCCAATTTTTCGCACACTCTTTGCCTGATAAGGAGAAAGTATGGTAAACTCAATATCATGAAGTGCCAGTACTTCAAGAGTTTCAGTATCTACTGCTGTTTCCCCACACCACATCCCTTTTGGCTTCCGTCCAAACCTTTGCTCAAAATCCCTGATGCCCCAAATTACCTGTGTTTGTTTATCATTATAATTTGCCAATGGCATAATGACATGGTTATAAACCTGTGCAATTGCAGAGCCATGGCCATTATAACGGCGCATGCTCTCTTTATCAGCCTCCAATATGGCTTGGTAAACTTCCGGTGTTTCTTTTTCCATCCACTCAAGCAAAGTGGGTCCAAAATTGAAGCTTATCCTGGAGTAATTATTTACTATGTCAACAATGCCTCCTTGGTAGTCCAATATCCTTGACGCTGAATTCCGTGCATAGCATTCAGCTGATATCCGGCGGTTCCAATCGTGATATGGATATGCAGAATTCTGGAGTTCAACCTCGTTCAACCATGGATTTTCTCGTGGAGGTTGGTAGAAATGTCCATGTATACATATATAGCGGTGCATGATTTACAGTATTTTTTAGCTTTAGCTTTTATCAATTAGCTTTTAGCCTTAGCAATTATCAATTAACAATTAACAATTAACAATTAGCTTTAGCGATTAGCATAATTCATTTCAGCAAAATTATTCTTATGAGCTAAATTTTAAAAAACCTTTGTTGATCTTTTTTCAATATTATTGAATTATTAATGATAATCTACTTCATTGTTCTTTTTTTTAAGGATCAGTCTTTAGTTTTGAGTCTCTCAAAGGGAATGTGATTGCGAAAAGCACTTATCGATTAGTCCTTAAAAGTGGAAATTTATATGGAATAGCCAAGCTAAACTTAGAATTTTAAACCTGCCTGTCCCTTGGCAATATGTTGCCTAATGCCTCGAACGCCATAGGGCCAGGTTTAAACTAATTGCAAATCACAACAACTAACAGCTAAAAACTACTTTGTTTCATAAATCACAATAGACTCGGCACGGACCTTTATTTTATCACTTGCATTGGCAATGTCATCAGTAAGCCTTCCCGGCCCTTCCCAAATGGTGTCTGCCGAATCAAGAATTTTTTGCCAATTCCCTTCTTTTACCTGGAGCAATACATCTACATCATCTTTTCCAAAATTCATTACACAAAATACCGATGTAGTCCCATATTCAGCATTTGCATCTTCTGCCCAACGTTCAATTGTAAGGACTTTCGTTTCTTCAAAGGCCTCTGCTTTTAAATTGTCCTTATCTAAAGCAGTAAAAACTTTATGTGACTTCCTTAATTGTATCAAATTCTTGTGGAATTCAAACAAGGCTTTTGATTTTATATCGTTTTTAAAATCCCACTGTAAGACCGATCCCTTTAATGTTTCTTCAGCTTGCGGGTCAGGTGTTTGGCCTTCAATATGAAATGCTTCAAATTCTTTTTTCCTTCCTTCCCTTACCGCTTGCACAAGCTCGGGGTCCGTATGGCTTACAAAATATTGAAATGGTTTTTTTTCACCCCATTCTTCGCCCATAAATAACATGGGGACGTAAGGTGATATCATTAATGTCCCTGCTATCAATTTCAACATCTCAAAAGAAACTAGTTGTGATAGCCTTTCCCCTAGCACCCTGTTTCCTATCTGGTCATGGTTTTGTGCAAAAACCACAAATTGTGAAGCTGGGTTATTTTTTGCATTGCTCCCAAAAAATTTTTTACGGTGCTCCGAATAATTTCCATTATATACATAGGTATCGGTAAAAGCTTTTTTTAGGTGGGCCATTTCGCCAAAATCAGAATAATAACCATTGGTTTCCACTGTAGCAACCGCATGTAGCGCATGATGGAACTCATCGACCCACTGGCTATGCAAACCAAAGCCTCCTTTTTCTGCAGCATTGATAAAAAGTACATCATTTAAATCGCTCTCAGCTATAAATTGAAATTTCCTGCCGGTTTCTTTTTCAAGAAGATGTGTTTCATCTGCAAGCTCCCTCAAAAAATGTTTGGCACCGAGATCTTTTATGGCATGTACGGCATCGAGCCGTAACGCATCAATATGAAAATCCCTGAACCACATTAATGCATTTTGAATGAAATAAGCCCTTACCGGATCGCAATGGGCATCGTCAAAATTTATGGCCTTTCCCCAGGGAGTATTGTATTTATCTGTAAAATAAGGCCCAAAATCATTCAGGTAGTTCCCTTCAGGGCCCATATGGTTATAAACCACATCCAGTATTACAGCAATATTAACTCGATGACAAGCATCAACAAGCCTTTTTAATCCTTCAGCACCACCATAACTGACTTGGGTAGCAAAAGGATAAACCCCATCATAACCCCAATTCCTGCTGCCAGGAAATTGTGCCACCGGCATGATTTCTATGGCATTGATGCCTAATTCCTGCAGGTGCTCCAACCTGGAAATAATGCCATCAAAGGTACCCTCTTGAGTAAAAGTGCCGACATGCAATTCATAAATTATCATATCTTTCATTGGCATTGATTGCCATGAACCATCAGCCCATTGGAAATTTTGGTGATTTACCAACGCAGAATAACCGTGTACACCTTCAGGTTGTGACATCGATGCCGGATCAGGTCGCAGTAGGTGCCCATCAATTTTGTATTTATAAAAAGTGCCTTGATCTAAT
>JALZND010000467.1 GCA_030857845.1 Bacteroidota bacterium
GAATACCTCTGCCCCAAGAATCCTGACAACATCCTTTTCTGTGATCTTTTTACTATATTCCTGCTCCATAGCAATAGATTTTGCCACATTACGGATGATAGATCCTATCTTTCTTTCCAGGTTCCTCACCCCTGATTCGCGGGTATAATCTTCAACAATTTTACGTATGGCTTTAACATCAAAGGTGACGTCTTTTCCTTTTAGGCCATGTTCGGTTTTTTGTTTTAAGATAAGGTGCTGGCGGGCTATTTCAACTTTCTCTTCTACAGTATAACCCGAAAGTTCTAGAATTTCCATTCTGTCCCGTAGTGCTGGCTGTATGGTTTCGATGCTGTTGGCAGTAGCAATAAACAGGACCTTTGAAAGATCGTATTCTACCTCCAGGTAATTGTCAGAAAAAGTATTGTTTTGCTCAGGGTCCAGCACTTCAAGCAAAGCAGAGGAAGGGTCGCCCCTGAAATCCGAATTTACTTTATCAATTTCGTCAAGAATAAATACTGGATTGGAAGACTTTACCTTCTTAATGTTGTGGATAATTTTACCAGGCATGGCCCCAACGTAGGTTTTACGGTGTCCGCGAATTTCTGCTTCATCATGCACCCCACCCAATGACATCCTGACATATTTCCTGTTCAGGGCTTTTGCAATGGATCTGCCCAAAGAAGTTTTTCCTACCCCAGGAGGTCCTAATAAGCAAAGTATGGGCCCTTTCATATCTTGCTTGAGCTTTAAAACTGCAAGGTATTCAATGATCCTATCTTTTACCTTTTCCAGCCCAAAATGGTCTTTGTCCAAAACCTTTTGGGCCCTGTTAAGGTCAAAATTATCTTTTGTGAATTCATTCCATGGCAGATCGATCAGCAGCTCAGCATAGCTCACACTTATGGGGTATTCGGCCGCGGCAGGGTTCATCCTGCCAATTTTGTCAAGCTCTTTGTTAAAGTGTTTTGCTACATCCTCAGGCCAGTTTTTTTTCAGCCCTTTAGATCGCAACACTTCAATTTCCTGGTCGTTTCCGTCATATCCCAGCTCATCCTGCAGCACCTTCATCTGCTGACGCAAATAATAATCCCGCTGCTGCTGGTCGATGTCAGTATGCACTTTGTTCTGGATTTCCTGCTTAAGCTCCAGCATCTGGATGTCCTTGTGCATATATTCCAAAAGCAAAGTTGCCCTTTTTAATCCATCATTGATCTCTAGAAGCTTTTGCTTGTCACCTACATCTGCCGAAATATTGGAAGACAGGAAATGGGTGAGGAAACTGGGGCTTTCTATATTATCTAAAGCCACCTGGGCCTCTTGGGGGATTTCCGGATTGAGCTTTAATATCTTTGAAGCTGCATCTTTTAAAGAACGAACGATTGCCTGTGTTTCCTTTTTCTTCTTGTCAGGGAAACTCTCGTCAACTATAGTCACTTTGGCAGTAATGTACGGATCTTCCTGCACGAAACTATTTACTAAAAATCGCTTTTTTCCTTGTATGATAATGGTGGTATTTCCATCGGGCAGCACCAACATCTTTATGATCTTTGCAACTGTACCCGTAGTAAAAATATCTTCTATCCCAGGCTCTTCGTTGCTGCTTAGCTTTTGGGCTACTACTCCTATTATTCTCTTTCCCCGATAAGCCTTTTTTACAAGTTTGATGGATTTTTGCCGCCCAACTGTAATAGGAATGACCACTCCAGGAAAAAGCACTGTGTTTTTTATAGGTAATATGGGTAGGTCTGTGGGCATGCCAGATTTATCCAGATCTTCGTCTTCAGCAGAAATTAACTGTATCATCTCGCCTGAATCATCATCTTTAAAATCAGAAAATACTATGGAATCGAAAAATTTGTTGTTATTCATTCTTCATGTTTAATTATTAATGGGAATATAATATCAGAAATTCAGTAACTAACATTATCCATTTAAAAGAATTTACCTGCTACTTCAAAGCACAATGTTTTCCCAAATTGATGTTATTTTTCAGATAAAAAAACTGTTTTGAACTATGGTTAAAATATATCGCCGCATATGTACGTACCGTTGTACCGGCATTTCAGTATGAACAAAATTAATTTATTATTTAATATCTTGATTAAAGGAAAACCCATATGACAAGCTGTCATTTCCTCAACATGTTTAGGATAAAATGGTTTATATACCATATTTTACAAGGCTTATGCCAAAGTTATTTTATATAAGGTTCTTTCAAAAGTTTATGCCTTATAAAAATTATATAAATTAAAAAGACTCGATTCTATTAGCTTGATCAAAACAATATAAACCTGTTTTTCATGTTAAATATCCAATTACTTCAAACAAAAAAGAGGAAAATTTAAATAAGGGCTTTTAAGATGTTTTTATTGGAAAATTCGCTTATTTTATGGAGTTTTTTTATAAACCTCTGTTTTGGTAAAAAGATTTATTGATTTGCCCAGTGTAAAAACTTGGATAAGCAAACTCATTTACTTCAGTTTTCTCTTTATTGCCCTTCTGGTATTTTTAATACCAAGTTATGTTATTGCCCAAAAAAAAGAAAACAAGATTGTCGCCTTCCCGCTTGAGCCTAATATACCTGAAGCTGCAACTGCTGAAAGCATCTTGGCATTCAGGAATATGAACAAATTGCCTTTTTATTTTGATAAAAAGAAAATGGACAAAATAATGCGCCTAGACAAGGAAAAAAATTGGCTAAAGCTCTATAAAGAACTTGATTTGTACATCAGGAATTTTGGGATAGAAAATTTTTACAAAGATACCTATTGGCTCTGGCGCTACACTAAACTTGTGGAACATTTTGGTGATCATCAAAAAGCAAAATTATTGTATAAATTGGTCCTTAAACACCATAGGAACAATGTGGATATACGAAAAGTTGCCCTGCATTATGATTCCCTTAACTCAAATGAAAAAGAATTATATGTGCCACTGGAATATTATTATGAGCTGGTAGAATTTCGCAGCCAGGTAGATACGTTAAAGCCTCCCCGGGGCATTCTTTTGAATATGGGCCCTGCAATAAATTCCTTACTTTCTGATTATGGCCCCACTTTAAATGTCCATAACAACATTATGATTTTTTCCTCCAAGAGGAA
>JALZND010000468.1 GCA_030857845.1 Bacteroidota bacterium
AGACTACACGGACGTTGGGGTTTAAATGATGCGGGTACATGGAATGAAAGTTATTTGTCTTACAGCGGGAGATCTCACGGACATGTGAAAACAGTGTATGAAGCATGGACAACAGTTGCCGTGAGAAGCCAGCAGAAGTCAGTGTAGTCAACGGGACATGAGCTGTCACCCAATTGGGAGAAGGGCAGTGTTTTCACGGGTTGATGAAGGGCTGAACTTTAAAATGTGGGAGAAAATGAATGTTACCAGATGAAAGGAAGAAAGCAGAAAATATCGCAAGATACCTGGCTGCAAAATGATAGGGCAGTACCCGACAGCTATGCAGGAGGACAGGCTTTCATGTGGGTAACCTAAAACAAACTCACAGACAACTACCAATTATTTAACGAAAGGTGAAGGTTGTAAATTAAGGAACCGCCTTGAACCGACCGGCACGCAGGGTGGTGTGGGAGGTCGAAACAGGAACTAATCTTGTTTCTCCTACCCGATTTTTAGAAGAAGACAATTATCCAAGGGAAATCGCTTTTAACATTTGAAGCGGTTAACGTGTTATAATAAAAGCGAGTCGGAAAAGCCTGAATGCAATTAATTTAGCCACTTTTCGGCTTTTTTCATGATCCGACCGCGGATTTAAGATAAAAGCAAAATTTAGTTTCACACAACGGGTCGCAATAATAAATTGAGCTTTTTAATTTCTAACTATTCAATATCATAGGCTATCCTGCTTAATATACTTCTTCCGAGGGTAATTTCATCTGTATATTCCAATTCCCCCCCAACAGGGATTCCCCTTGCTATAGAAGAAATCTTTATCTTATGAGGCTTTAATTTCTTGGTGATATAAAAAGCAGTTGTATCACCTTCCATAGTCGGGCTTAAGGCGAGGATTATTTCTTTTACCTCCGAACCGTTATTGCCAATTCTTTCCACCAATGATTCTATGTGCAGGTCCTGAGGGCCAACTCCTTCAATAGGGGAAATAATACCTCCTAAAATATGGTAAAGCCCAGAATACTGTGCAGTATTTTCTATTGCCAATACATCCCTAATGTCTTCAACAATACAGATTATGCTCCTGTCTCTCCTGCTGCTGGAGCAGATGTTGCAGGTTTCGCCATCAGAAATGTTTTTGCACGTTTTACAGTATTGAATTTTGTTCCTCAGGTTTACCAAAGATTCAGCAAGCATGGTCGCTTCTTCCTTTTCGGATTTCAGGATATGTAAAACCAAACGAAGGGCTGTTTTTTTGCCTATTCCGGGAAGCTTGGAGATTTCATTGACAGCATCTTCAATTAGTTTGGATGAAAATTGCATTGATGGAAGTATTGGATTGAGGATGAAGAAGCGTTCGAATGGGGCAAGGGTTTTAAGCCCATTATTAGGTAATTAACATAGAAAAATATTATGCATTACATTATTGTTGCACTGATCCCAGCTTCATTTATAGAACTTCGCATGGGTTTTAATTCGGTATATGTGCCTTTTTTTACTGCACATTTCCCTTTATAATGGATGATTAGGGTGCATTGCTCTGCCTGGGTAGGAGTATGGCTACAAACCTTTACCAAAGTATTGATAACATGGTCAAAGGTGTTATAATCGTCATTGAAAACCACCAAATCTTTAACGTCTATAGCTCCTACTTCTTCTAGTACTTCTACTAGTTCTTCTTCTTTATGTCCGTAGTTCATTGTAAGTTAAATTTTAGTAAATTTAAAAAAAAATACTCACATTTAATGCTTCGTATTCATTAAACTTATGAGTCCACAAATTATTATTACTGTTATTGCCACCTATTTTGCTGTATTACTACTAATTTCTTATTTTACTTCTAAAAATGCAAATTCCCAAACCTTTTTTACTGCCAACAGGGACTCTCCCTGGTATTTGGTAGCATTTGGGATGGTAGGTGCCTCGCTTTCCGGGGTCACATTTATTTCAGTTCCCGGGGAGGTAGGCAATAGTGAATTTTCATATTTTCAGCTTGTTCTGGGCTATCTTTTGGGTTATTTTGTTATTGCAACCATTTTGATGCCACTGTATTATAGACTAAACCTTGTTTCTATCTACGGATATTTAAACCAGCGGTTTGGATTTTACTCATATAAAACAGGGGCTTTTTTCTTTATCCTTTCTAAGGTTATAGGAGCGTCATTTAGGTTGTTTCTTGTTGCCGGGGTTTTACAGCTTGCATTGTTCAACCAATGGGAAATCCCTTTTTGGGTCACAGTTTTAGTTACAATATTTTTGATATGGCTCTATACTTTTAGGGGGGGCATCAAGACCATTGTTTGGACCGACACACTTCAAACCTTTTTTATGCTGATGGCTGTGGCAATCAGTATTTACCTCATACAGGATGAGCTAAACATGGGATTTGATGGGCTCATTGCAACTGTAAGGGATAGTGAATATTCCCAAATCTTTTTCTGGGACTGGCAGAGTGGTAGGAATTTTTTTAAGCAATTTTTGTCAGGAGCATTTATTGCCATAGTGATGACAGGTTTGGACCAGGATATGATGCAAAAAAACCTTACCTGTAAAACCTTAAAAGATGCCCAAAAGAATATGTTTTCTTTTAGTATCGTACTTGTAATTGTGAATTTTTTCTTTCTTTCTTTAGGAGCACTATTATATATTTTTGCAACTGAAAAAGGGATTGTGCTTCCTCAGCGTTCCGATGATTTATATCCGATGCTTGCCATCAACCATTTTACCGTTTTTGCCGGAGTGGTATTTTTGTTAGGTATAATTGCAGCAGCCTATTCCAGTGCCGACTCTGCATTAACAGGGCTTACGACATCTTTTTGTGTGGATTTCCTCAGCCTTACCAGTAGGGCTGAAGACATTAAAACAGGCACACGGATTAAGGTGCATATTGCTTTTTCATTTATTTTGTTTTTAGTAATACTTGTTTTTAATGCCATTAATGACAGGAGCGTTATATCTGCAGTCTTTGTTGCCGCCGGCTATACCTATGGACCATTGCTTGGGCTTTATTCGTTTGGATTATTTACAAAATGGAACGTTAAGGACAGCCTAGTGCCAGTAGTTTGTTTAATTTGCCCAATCCTTTCTTATAT
>JALZND010000469.1 GCA_030857845.1 Bacteroidota bacterium
GTTGTACCGTTGCTGCCAATAGTTGGGACCATAGGTGTTTTTGTTAACAAAAACCTCAAATCCCCTGGGATGTGTCTGTGATAAATGGCCCATATTTTGGGCATGTTTGATTATAAATCCCCCAAAAACATTGGCACCAGTAGTATAAGTACATTTTTCCTTTTCCGTGACCTGGGCTTTCACACCTAAGGTCAAAGAAATTAAAATTGATATAAGAAATAGTATATTTAGGCTATATTTACCCCTGGTCATAAAGGATTTTATATTTCAGCTTCTAATTTATAAAATACTATGATGTTTTAAATATTTATTTTCTATACTCGTAAAAATTATATGTACCAAATATTGATATTATGAACTTGTAAGAAGGTTTTCACTGGTATCCGTTCTCCTTTTAAAGATTTCAGTTCTGGTAAGGACATAGTATAATAACTTATGGCAACTAGCGTATATTATTTGAACAGATACAGTTAAACTTAGCCATCAAAAACGTTCTTCTGGAATTTCCTGATTGAACAATTTTCTGATCCATACTTAGGTTACAAATTTTTTTTTCGCACTTTATTTAGTTCAAGAAGAATTAATATTATTTATAAAGTTATCATCATCTGTTATATATTGAATGTCGATCCTAATTAAAAACCTCACAAAATTTTATAACCAACAGAAAGCTGTAGATAACATAAGTTTTAAAGTTGATGAAGGGGAGATCGTAGGTTTTTTAGGCCCAAATGGGGCTGGAAAATCTACTACAATGAAAATAGCTACCACCTACCTGCCTCCTTCTGAAGGTACAGTAATGATAAATGGCTATGATGTACAGGAAGACCCAATTGCTGTGAGAAAAGGAATGGGTTACCTGCCAGAGCAAAATCCTCTATATCTGGACATGTATGTTCACGAATATCTCAGGTTTATCGGTTCTTTGCATGGTATGAAAGGCAAAGGTTTATCAACAAGGGTAAGCGAGGTAGTAGGCCTGTTTGGGCTTTCCCCGGAGCAAAACAAAAAGATTGGATCACTATCAAAGGGATACAGGCAGCGTGTAGGATTGGCCCAAGCATTTGTGCATGATCCCAAAGTTTTGATCCTTGATGAGCCAACAACGGGATTGGACCCCAATCAATTGGTCGAGATCAGGAACCTTATTAAGGAAATCAGCAAATATAAAACAGTAATTTTCTCTACGCATATTATGCAGGAGGTCCAGGCTTTGTGCAACCGGGTAATCATAATCGATGCAGGAAAAATTGTTGCCGATACCCCTTTGCACTCTTTGAACAACACCAGCACAATGATATTTCATGTAGAATTTATCCACCAGGTTTCCCTCGATGAAATTTTGAAGATACCTGGAGTGGCAAGTGCAGAAGAAATTGCCCCCATGAATTACCTCGTCCAATCCGAAGGTTCAGCTGATATAAGGCCTCAAATTTTCAAATTTGCCTCTGATAACAATAAAGTTATGATTGGATTAAAACAAGAGGTAAATTCCCTGGAAAAAGTATTTCAAAATTTGACCAAACCGGAAGTTAATGTTTAGTGTCTATATTAAAGAAATCAATAGCTTTTTAAATTCCCTGATTGGCTATATAGTTATATGTGTTTTTTTAATTGCCATAGGGTTGTTGATGTGGGTTTTCCCTGAAACAAGTGTACTTAATTATGGATTTGCAGACATGGATACCTTGTTTTCTTTTGGCCCATATGTATTTATGTTCCTGATACCTGCCATAACCATGAGGACTTTTGCTGAAGAGAAAAAATCCGGTACTATGGAATTGTTGCTCACTAGGCCTATTTCTGACCTACATTTGATACTTGGCAAATATTTTTCCGGGCTCACCCTGGTTATTTTTGCCTTAATACCTACTGGTATATATTATTATACAATTTATCAATTGGGCAACCCAGAAGGAAATGTAGACACCGCAGGAGTTATTGGGTCATATATTGGTTTGTTTTTACTTGGGGCAGTTTTTACAGCCATTGGGGTACTTTCATCCGCGGTTACAGAAAACCAGGTTGTAGCTTTTATCATCGGTATTTTCTTGTGCTTTATATTATACGTGGGCTTTGGATCACTTGCTGCCATCAATCCATGGGGCGGGCTATCCTTGATTTTGGAGCAACTTGGGCTCACCTATCATTATAATTCAATGAGCCGGGGCTTGTTGGATACGCAAAATATTGTTTACTTTTTGAGTGTTATCGCCTTGATGATATTCCTGACAAAAATTGTACTGGGAAGCAGAAAATGGTAAAGAAAAGCAATAAAAAAGGGGAGGATTTCATCATACTGGGCATTGGTGTTTTTATTTTGATCATTATCAATGTGCTGGCCCAGCGATTTCCCATACGGTTTGACCTTACCGAAGAAAAAAGATATACAATTTCTGATGCTACAAAAGAAATGCTCCGGGATTTAGATGATGTTGTTTATATAGAAGTATATCTGGAGGGCGAGTTTCCCGCAGGGTTCCGCAGGCTGCAAAAGAATGTTAGGGAAACACTCGATGAATTCCGGACATTTGCCGGAAGGAACATCCAGTATAAATTTATTGACCCTGCCACTGCCAGATCAGGTAAAGCCAGGAACGATTTCTATACAATGTTGGCAGAAAAAGGGATTCAGCCTACAAATCTTTATGATACAGACAGGGGCAGTAAAATTGAAAAACTTATGTTTCCCGGTGCACTTGTATCTTATGGAGGAAATGAAACAGGTGTTATGCTGCTTAAAGGAAACCTTGCTGCTACGGCAGAAGAACGGCTTAACCAGTCTGTAGAGGGCATTGAGTATGAGCTTGCATCTGCCATCCGACAGGTAATTAGGGGGGAAAAGAAAAGGGTGGCAATTTTACAAGGCCATGGCCAGCCAGATTCTTTAAACCTTATTGGCCTTACTGGCACATTAGCTGAAAAATATCAGGTAGATTTTGTAAATCTTTCTGTTCAGGATAATCTTAATCCCTACCATGCAATAATAATGGTCAAACCAACACGCCCACTCAATGAAATTGATAAGTTTAAAATAGACCAATTTATAATGAAGGGAGGGAAAGCAATGTTTTTTGT
>JALZND010000109.1:0-4117 GCA_030857845.1 Bacteroidota bacterium
CGTGTAGATTTATATTGTGAAAGTATATAAGAAATAGGGAAAGAAGGGTATGGTACATTTACCAAAAGTTGGCTATAAAATCTGATATCTGTTTGCCTTCATGGCTTTATCCCAATGGCTCATTGTAGTTAAGCCAGTTAAGGCGTTATTCTATGCACTAAATATTATTTTTACGTCAATAATTATGGACAAGAAGCATTTCAAAGTAAAAATTGGATTTCCTAAGGTTCCAACCATATGGACCCCTATTTCCGCTAGGAGTAAAGGTGAAGCTGTTGTATTTTGTCTATTTGAGGTTTATGGAGATACGCACGCACTGCAACATCCATGAAGTAGAAGAAATAAAAAAAAACCGAATATGATTCTATGCTTTTCAAAACTGAAGGCTATGAATAATGAGTGTTTCTTAATGTTGATCCATTATTCAATCTGCCTTTTAGAATAAGTATGTTCCTTCAAAAATATGATCTTTGCTTGAAATCAATAGAAGCCACAACTTCGTGCTGGCGTTAAGGGAGCAAATAATGTAAATTTTAGGCTTTGTAATTGCAGGTTTTATTGATCCATTAAACCTTCCTTAATTATTACAGTTTTATTGTTACTTTTTATAAAAATTAAATTTTTTGATTAAACAACAATAACTAGCTGCCAACGGAAAGCCCATTTCCATTTAATGGAGTATTTAAAAAGCTGGGCAGTGTCTAAAATTTTTACCAGCTCCTGTTTCTTAAATGCCCTTAATACCGAAATGGGTCCATCGTTTTTTACCATATTTGATTTTGAAGCCAAAGTTGTAATGACTTTTATTGAGTAGTAGGCGAGCCAGTGCCTGTGCAAATCATTTATAACAATACCTAATCTTGCTTGTTTTTTGAGGTTAGATAATAAATCTACCAATTCAATATTATTGAAATGATGCGTAAACAGGCAGCAATGGATGATGTCAAAATTCTGGTTCCTGAATTCATCAGAAAAGATGTTGGCCATTTGATATTGAATTTCAGGATATTGCCGGGTATTAATTTTTGCATAGGCCACTACATGTGGGTTTGCATCAATGCCTATCAGCTCAAATCTATAACCTCTTTTTCTGCCCCAATTTGCAAGAAGTTTTAATATATCCCCCCCGCCACAGCCAATGTCGGCAATTTTTATAGTTTTATTTTTAGTATTTCGATCATTTAAAAGGATTTTCAATCCATTAATAGAAACATTATTTCCTCCTAAAAAGAGATTTATGGTTTCCAACTCCCGAAGGGCCTGGTCCATTTCCTGGCCTCCCCCTTCAAGGTCATCCATTATTTCTTTTTCTACAGATCTTGTGTTGAACATAAAGCGGTTATTTCTGACGATTAATTTCTGAATTCCATACTACTTCCAGCAGCATACTTTCAAGCGTAAGGCCAGGACCAAAAGCAAAGCTTAAAATATTGTTACCATCAGCTATTGGGGATAAATTTTTACATAAAGCATCCAGCACAAAAATTACCGTTGGGGAAGACATATTTCCATAATCACGGAGCACCTCATAAGCATATTTGTTATCGTCTTTTGTAATCCCCAATTCTTTCTCAATAGTTTCAAGGATGCGTTTTCCACCTGGATGAATCGCAAAATGATCTATAGCGGACAATGTTATGTTGAGATTTTCCAACAATTTATCCGTAAGGTTTTTTATGCCTGTTTTAATAATATCGGGTACATAAGAGGAAAGTTTCATGCCAAATCCGTGGTCTCCAATATGCCAGGCCATTTCATTTTTTCCCTCAAATGCCAGATCGCAATAAAAGTTTTTTAAGTAAAGGTTTAACTTATTCATTGGCGTTGAAGAAAGGATCATAGCTGCCGCACCGTCCCCAAACAATGCATTTGCTAATATATTATTATCATCTTTGACTTTCTGGAAATGTATGCTGCAAAGTTCAACACAAACAATTAAAACACGGGCACCCGGAACAGAATTGCAAATTGCGTCACCAATTTTCAAAGCATTGAAAGCCGCATAGCATCCCATGAAGTTAATGGCACTTCTTTGAATATTGCCTTTCAACCCAAGTGATTCTATTATTTCAATATCCAATCCAGGGGCATAAAAACCAGTGCAACTGACCGTGATTATATGGGAAATTTCATATATATTAAAATCAGGAATGTTCTTTATGCATTTGCTTATTGCCGATAAGGAAAGTTTCAAGGCCTCTGCTTTATAGATTTCCATTCTTCTTGCTGTGCCAGGAAAGGGTTCAAGGTCCTCTGTGTTTGCATAAAAGCTATAATCACCTTTACTGGAATAATCTTCAAGAACAGAACTTCTTTGCTTTATGCCCGAGGCCCTGTACAATGCATCAAACCGGGGTTTTTCATCTTCACTAATTTTCATCGCTTTGGCCATGAATTGTGAAATTTCCTTTTGGGAGGTAGTATATTCGGGACTTGAGGTGCCAATAGCATTAATATATGATTTCATCTATTTTGAAAAAGTTGTTTTATGATGACGAATTTGGATTCGCTTATTTAGTGTAATTGTTGATCCTCAATCCATAGTTATTTCCAATAAATCTAATTTCATTTTAAATGAAAGCGAAAAGGGATTTTAATAAATTTTAGTTAGCCCATAATGGCATTGCTCTATATAATCAAAAATAATGTAACTTGTTCAAATGATTAAGAAATCAACATTGCTCCATCTGAGGGTACCTTTTTCATTTTTTTTGCTCCCTGTGTATTTGTTCGCATTGAGCTTGTCTCCTTCTGCCCCTATTTTTAATGTAGTGGTTGTTTTGGTCATAATTCATTTCTTTTTATACCCTGCCAGCAATGGTTTCAATAGTTATTTTGATAAGGATACCGGGAGCATAGGCGGGCTTGAGAAGCCACCGGAAGTCTCTAAAGAGTTATATAATGTTTCTTTGTTGTTTGATCTTGTGGCTCTTTTTTTGGGTTTTTTAATTAATTGGCAATTTGTGATTATGATGTTGATATACGGTGCCATTTCAAAAGCTTATAGCCATCCAATGATACGTTTAAAAAAGTGGGCTTTTACAGGCTGGTTTATGGCAGGGCTATTCCAAGGGTTCTTTACCTTTATAATGGTATACATCGGAATCAACAAAATATCTGTTCATGAAGTTGCTCCTGGCCAGGTTTATTTTGCCGCCTTTTTATGCTCCGTGTTATTATGGGGATCTTACCCCATGACACAAATATACCAACATGAAGAAGATAGTGGTAGGGGAGATTATACTTTAAGCTTTAAATTAGGTATTTTAGGAACATTTTATTTTACTGCAGGTGCATTTATTTTGGCTGACTTAGGCTTTTTATACTTTTATTTGACGTATTATTCTGATAGTTTTGCTATTTTATTTCAAGCTTTTATTGTCCCAATGATCCTTTTTTTTGCTTATTGGTATTATCAGGTTTTAAAAAATCCTAATGCCGCGAATTATCGCAATACTATGCGGTTAAATACAATTTCTGCAGTTTGCCTGAATATTTTTTTCCTGATCATGTTTATTTTGCATAGCTTCGAAAGATTACCGTATTGATAATTAAATCAAAAAGGTTTTCCATGTGTTTGTTTGATGATCCACTTGGTTATAGAAGGATAGGTTTTAGAAATGGAAACCAATGCCATGGAGCTTAAAGAGGTTCCAAATAATTTTTGGGTGTTCCTGCCTACCCATAACCTCCGAGCAAACAATGACGCCCATTGTTTGGCATACGCCACTTCCAATGCTGGTCTGTTGAGACGATTTGGTTTATAATGTTCTATGATTAATCCTGAAACAATTTTTGCCGAATGAATTGCCATAGCCATTCCATTTCCACAAAGAGGGCTGATAAGGCCTGCTGCGTCACCGGACATGAGTATATGGTTTTCTACAGCAGCTTTAGGTTCAAAAGAAATTTCATTGATCACCTCCGGTTTTTCAGTCAAAAATGTACTGTTTGAGAAGACTTCCTTTAAAAATGGATTTTTGAAAAGCACCTCCTCTTCCATGGTTTTTATGTTGCCATATTTTTTTATGTTTTCACTTTTGCTCAGGTAACATAAATTTGTCAAGCCGCCTTCAATAGCTGCCAGGCCGCAGTAGCCGCCATTGAAATTATGTAG
>JALZND010000109.1:4127-9636 GCA_030857845.1 Bacteroidota bacterium
GCGATACAAGGTCCCTGGGAAAATCGGTTTTTATATGATATTTGATTCCCAGGTAGGGAGATCTTTTGAAAAAAAAGGCCCGTTTCAAGGTTTTATCGATACCAGATCTCTTGCCATAGGCCCCAATTACAATTTCCGCGTTCAACCTTTTGCCTTCCCTACAGTCTATTGAAAAATTGTTGCCATCAAAATCAATGGTTTCTACAATGGTATCCAAAAGGAATTCGGCTCCTGAAGCCTTGGCTTTTTCATATAAATACTGATCAAATTTAAGGCGGCTAATGCCAAAACCACCTAAAGGTAATTGTAAGGTAGCTGAGCTTCCCGAAACCGATGATAATTGCAACCTTGAAATATGAGCGGCACCTTCATCTATTGGGTATGCATTTATAGATTGTAAAAAAGTAACCACCTCATTTGATACATATTCCCCGCAAACTTTGTCGAATGGGTAAGATTTTTTCTCGATCAGCAAAACCTTAAAACCTGCTGTAGAAAGCATAATGGCATTGACCAGGCCAGCCAATCCACCACCAACTATAATGACATCATACATGTGTTAAAGAGGGTTTTAGCATGATGTTCCTTTCAAAATCATCAATATATTTTATTTTTATTGTAATAGTAATCATGTAGGGTTTATTATAAAAGTTTAGGAAAAATTTTGATTAAATCATGTTTAATTGTAATAATAAATTAGATGCTACTCATAAAGGTTTATATACATCTTCCAAACCTTCACCTTTTGAAAAACTCGCATTTAATTTCTTCCTGAAGTTCAATAAAATATAGCTTTACATATAATGTTTTCAAAATCCCTCAAAAATAAAATAATCTTTCCTTCATTAAGCTTAATTTCAATTCTTGCCCTTTTGTTTATAATTGCCAGCTGTGTTACACAAAAAAAAGCACCAGAACCAGTTGAGGTCGTGCCCATTCCTGTAACAATAGAAAAAAAGACAGAAATGCCCAAGCCTCCCATCATTAAAACCTATAGGGATATTGTTACCACTAAAGCAGTTACTGATACGGGCTTGTTCCTGGTACATAAAATTGATGAGAAGTTTCTGTTTGAGATACCCGATACGCTGCTTGGAAGGGAGATGTTTATGGTAACAAGGATTTCAAAAACGGCCCAGTCAATAGGATATGGTGGGGAGAGTTTAAATGAACAGGTTTTAAGATGGCAAAAGTTAGGAAAGAGGATTTTACTTCGCATGGTTTCTTATAATAATGTTGCCAATGATTCCTTGCCCATACATCAATCTGTGGTAAATTCGAATTTTGAGCCAATCATAATGGCCTTTGACATAAAAGCTTACTCACCAGATTCTTCCTCAGTAGTCATTGATGCAACGGAGCTATTTTATCGTGATATTATGGCCATAGGTTTGGATTTAGAAAGAAGGGCAAAATATAAAGTGACCGGACTTGATGATACCAGGACCTTTATACAAAGCATAAAAAGTTACCCTATGAACCTGGAGATCAGGAGTATCATGACCTATAGGGCACTTTCACCGCCAACAAATTCGGCTATTGGCTCTATTTCTTTGGAGATTAGTAATTCTATGGTTTTGCTGCCTAAAGTGCCCATGAAGGCCCGCTTGTATGACCAGCGGGTAGGTTACTTCAGGCTAAACCAATTTGATTATGGCCTTGATGTGCAAAAGGCCCAGGAAAGGACCTATATTTCAAGGTGGAGGCTTGAGCCGGAAGATCCTGAAGCTTTTGCAAGAGGGGAGCTGGTAAACCCAAAAAAACCTATTGTATTTTATATTGACCCAGCTACGCCAATGAAGTGGCGGCCTTACCTAAAAAAAGGTGTGGAAGATTGGCAGGAAGCTTTTGAAGCGGCAGGTTTTAAAAATGCTATTATTGCAAAGGATCCGCCTTCATTTGAAGAAGACCCTGAATGGACACCTGAAGATGCACGTTATTCTGTAATAAGATATTTTGCTTCAAATGTAGAAAATGCATATGGTCCGGCTGTCAAAGACCCTCGTTCTGGAGAAATTATAGAAAGTGATATAGGATGGTACCATAATGTGATGAACTTGCTTAAGAAATGGTATTTTATTCAAACTGCAGTATCCAACCCTGAAGCCCGCAAAGCCCAGCTAGACGATGAGGTTATGGGCAAACTGATCAGATTTGTTTGTTCCCATGAAGTGGGCCATACCTTAGGGCTTCCACATAATATGGGCTCAAGCTCTGCTTATCCAGTAGATTCGCTACGTTCTGCAACCTTTACAAAGAAGATGGGCACTGCACCTTCTATAATGGATTATGCCCGCTTCAATTATGTGGCACAGCCAGAAGATGAAGGTGTTTGTTACTTGCCAAAGATAGGCCCTTATGATAAATATGCTATAAAATGGGCCTACAGGCCCATACCAGAAGCAAAAACACCCGATGAAGAAAAAGCTATGCTTCATAAATGGATCCTGGAAAACCAGGGAAACCCAATCTATAAATTTGGAAGGCAGTCACAAACTGCAATTGACCCAAGATCGCAAACGGAAGATTTAGGGGACAATGCCATGAAGGCAAGCTATTATGGCATAAAGAACCTTAAGCGAATGGTGCCAAAACTTGAAGAGTGGACCTCTAAAGATGGGGAAAATTTTGATGACCTGGATGAAATGTACAAAGAAGTAATAAGCCAGTGGTACCGGTATATAGGTCATGTTACAGCAAATATTGGCGGCATATATGAAGATTATAAAACCTCTGACCAGGAAGGTGTAGTTTATACTAATGTGCCTGCACTTGTTCAAAAGGAAGCAGTCCAATTTATAAATGAGCATGCTTTCTACACTCCTGCCTGGTTGATGAACCAAAAAATATTGAGAAAAATTGAATCAGCTGGAGCAATTGAAAGGATCAGGAAGTACCAGGAAAAAGTGCTTGAAAATATCTTGGAGCCGGGAAGGCTTTCCAGGATCATTGAGGATGAAACAATGAACGGAAGAAAAGCCTTCACCCTTGCAGACCTTTTTGTGGAACTTCGGGAGGGAATATGGACTGAACTTAAATCTGGTAAAAGTACCGATACTTATAGAAGGGCGCTTCAACGAGCATATATCGAAAGGCTAGAATTTTTAATGAGTGGAGAGGTTAAGGACAATGCCACTCCGGGCCGCTCTTTCACGGGTTATACCCCCGTAAAAATTAGCCAGTCAGACATAAGGCCAATAGTTAGGGCAGAGCTTAGGCATTTGCAAAAGGAATTGCAGCAAAATATAAATTCTTCAAGGGATCAAATGACAAAGTATCATTTTGAAGATTTGCTATCAAGGATTGAGGGTATTTTGAACCCGAGGATTTAGGTTGAGGATGATTTTGAAGTTAAAAATAACCATTTTGGATTCTTTGTGGAAAATCATTCCTGAAAATTCAGCAAGATCATTATTGTGGCAAATTTGGGAATATTATTTAAAATTCTTTTAACTTAAAGTCACACTTATTGCTCCTTTATTTAAGTTGTAAGCAAGCATGAAAAAGCTATTTCACATAACTGTCCTTCTCATATTTTTGGCTTTCTCTTGTGAGAGGGCAAGGGAGTTGCCTGCTGATGAAAAAATAGTAGAAGAAAAAACTACAGTTAATGGGCTGCTGTCACTAAATGGCAACTGGCACCAGGACAGTTCAATTGTTTGGACATACATTTTACCGGACAGCATCTGGACAGAAATAATATTAAAGGACACATCTGATTATCCTAATTATCGAATTACAGAGGTCTATAGAAAGCAAGTCGGAGATAGCTTGAAAATAACAAAGCAATTGAGCTGGGACCCCAAAAATAAACGTCTTCTCGAAGAAACGGATGTTTATGAAAAGCAACTAACAAACTTCTTACAGGCACGCTTGAGTATCTCTTATGATTATCTAACTAAGACTTACCATACTGATTTGTTGGATTCTATAGCAACAGAAGAGAAACTAGAAGCAAATAGAGCAAAACTTGATAGTATGACTGAATATGCTAAAGAGAATAATCTCTATTTATGTGGAACTGCTGCTCATGCGATACTCTGGGAGGATGTTCCATTTTTACCTGTCCCAAAAGAAATAGAAAAAGAGGAAGCCATAAAAATAGCGAAGGCTTGGAGAAAAGATTAAAAAGAAAGCCTGCTTACAACAACAGAATAAAGCAAGGGCTGTTAGAGCTCTTTGCCATTTGTCAACAAAACAGATATTTTGCGTCGGATCATGAAGTGGCGATGACCAGCCCCTGCTTTATTCATTGGACGTTGGTGGCAACGAAGGAAAGCAATAAACAGCAGTTGCATCACATGGCATAAAATACTAATGACGAATATTATTTATTTAAGAAAGTTTTTCACCCAATTAGTCTGTTTAGTACTATTGTTAAATATACTAATAATGGAGTATATTATAATTCAATATAACAGAGGATCAGCAATGGGAATTAGCTCATCCTTATATTTTATACCATTAATTATTTTTATAACACCAATTTTATTTTTTCTTGACAAAAATCAATCAAATCATTTAAGCAGAGTATTTGGAATAGTCACTCAGGGTATTTTTTTGGGATATTTTATTTACAAGACTATTTTTTATTATCGTGTTAATAATGAAATACAATATTATAAGGAGAATTTTGACGGATACTACAGTCCAAAAGCATTTGAGCTATGGTTTGTTTTTATAATAATTACAGTGATTATATTTTACTCAATTAGTAAAATTGTAATACGAAATAAGAATTTAAGTGGATAAATGAAAAGTCGCAGCCCACAACAACAGGTTATATTTATTGCAGGGTTATTTGATAATTTTAATGGCAGTGCTTTAAATTCCGCACGAAATGATTAGATATAATTTGTCTGCGGGTTCAGTGCCATGTAAAGCTTTGGCGCTCTTACGCCTGCAACAAATACAACCAACACCGTTGCCAACAATTTCCGACAGACATTTTCATAAAAGAACAAAATTTACTGAAGATTTGTATCTTGGATGAAAATGAATTGATATGCCGACCATTTCAATGTTTTCGGAATTATTATTAGAATGTACTATTGACCAAAGGAACATAATCCACCGCACATGCCTATTACCAAGATTTTGCAATTACCATCCGGATTGAGGATTGTGAGGTAATGCAAGTTAAGATTCCGTCCAAGCAGTTGAGATTCATTCTGGTATGGATAGAAATTCATCAAGAAGAATTATTAGCAGATTTGACTTTATGCCAGAATAGAGAAAGGCCATTCCAGATTGAACCATTAAAAAAAATAAAGAAATATGTATCTAGCTGTTAAAGACGTAAAACCTCAGTCAGACTACCTTTTATTGCTGACTTTTGAAAATGGAGAAAAAAGGCAATTTGATGTGAAGCCTTACCTACATATAGGAATATTTCAGGAACTGAAAGATGAGAGCCTTTTCAAAACTGTAAGAAAAAGTTTTGATACCATTGAGTGGGCAAATGCAGCAGACTTTGACCCAGAATTCTTGTATGAGAAAAGTCAAAAAG
>JALZND010000470.1 GCA_030857845.1 Bacteroidota bacterium
TAAGGTAAATCCTGAATACATTTCACGATATAATGTATCTGAAGAAGATACATTTGTTGAGGAAGGTAATGGAGAATATTTTGTCGAAGATTACGATCAGCAAAATCAGGTTCAAAGAAATCAACGCAATATTAGGCATAATAACTATTATGGCGGAGGCTTCAACAATTTCCACAGTCCTTTTTATGATCCTTTCATGATGGGTGGATTTTATGATCCATTTATGATGAGTCCTTTCTTCGGCCCAAGATTTATGAGGCCCGGAATTTCCATCGGTTTTGGTATGTCATTTGGTTTTGGAAATGCATGGGGTATGGGAATGTATGATCCTTTCTGGGGACGTGGCTTTTATAGCCCTTTTAGAATGGGAATGATGGGTATGTATGATCCTTTCTGGGGAGGTGGTTTTTACAGCCCCTGGGGAATGGGTATGGGAATGGGTATGAACCCTTATTTAAATGGATTTAATAATGGATTCCATAATGGAATGGCTTTTAACAGGTATTATATGGATGGAAACTCTCCAATAAGAAATACCCGGACCGTTGTTTCCGGCCCAAGATTAGCAAGAAGTTCTGTAGCAGGAACCGGTGTCGCTTCACCTGTAAGGTCAAGGACTATGGCAAGAGGTGCTGATAATGCTCAGGGAACTACAACAAGGGCCAATGCAAGACAGGCTTCTGACCTTCAGAGCAATTACTATAGCCGTTCAAGAAGAGATGTTACCGACCAATCTGTAAGCAGAAGTGCTGCAGCGTCAACCAGGAGAAGTATAGATGGCGCGGCATATAGCAGAAGTAATGAGGTGAGCCGTGAGGCGGGTCAAAGAACCTATGATAACAGGAGAATTGCATCTCCGGCTGGAACAGAATATAACAGAAGCACAGCTCCTTCAAGATCTTCTCAGTATCGTACAACTTCACCTTCAGGATCTGATTATAGGACCGGAACACCATCAAGAAGTACGCAACCTCAATATAGAAGTGCACCCAGCGCGCCTTCAAGAAGCACACAGCCTCAATATAGAGCTCCAAGTACGCCTTCAAGAAGCACGCCTGAATATAGAAGTGCACCTAGTTCTTCACCTTCAAGAAGTAGCGGTGGAAGTATGGGCAGCCCAAGTAGCGCGCCTTCAAGAAGCTCAGCTCCTTCCGGTGGCGGTGGATCAAGAAGAGGAAACTAATAGTAGATTTTACAAATGGTAAGAACTTAGGTTCTTGCCATTTTTTTTTATGTTTTTTTTAAAGGATAAGATATTTTTTATGAAAATCTTGACTAAACTTATAGCTATAAGTGCTTGCTTACTATTTCCGATTGTTGAGTCTTTTAGCCAGGGACCTTATGGATATTATAATGATGCGCTAACCTTCAGCCAAACTCAGCTGGGCGGTACCGCGCGGGTACAAGGTATGGGTGGGGTTCAAATCAGTTTGGGAGGGGATGTAAGTAATATCTTATCCAACCCTGCCGGATTGGGCCTTTTTAACAGATCAGAAATAAGCATTAGTCCTTCAGCCAGTTTCCAAAATTCATCTTCTCAGTACTTCAACTCCTCTACAGATGTTTTTACTTCTAACTTTTCAATAGAGAATGTGGGGATTGTATTTAACAGAAGTAAAGATGCAAGAACAGAAGGTGATTGGAGAGGGGGATCTTTTGGCATAAGTTATACCAGGACCAACAATTTAAACAATGAATTTCAATATCGCGCTACCAATCCCAACACTTCTATATTAGATTACTTCCTGGATGCTTCCACAGGAATCTCAGAGGATGATATTTCTGATTTTGGTTTGGTGGGCTTAGCTTATGAAAACTATCTGATAAATCCTATAGGTGGGGGGAATTATGATTCTTTTATTGAAGGATTTCCCCAAACCCAGCAGGAAACAGTACGAACCTCGGGAAGGCAAAGTCAATTTAATGTTTCCTATGGAGGAAACTATGCAGACAGGATATACTTTGGTGGCGGTATAGGATTTACCAGCTTAAACTATAGAAATGAAAAAGTATATAGTGAGTCCTTTGTTGGTGAACCTCTGAATAATATGCTGATCACCGAAAACTTCAGGGTGAACGGAGCAGGGGTGAATGCTACTTTTGGAGTTATTGTGCGGCCAAATGATCTTGTAAGGTTTGGCGCCAGTATAGTTACGCCTACCATCAATGTGCTTAATGATGAAAGTGGCTCTACGATGTCCACCCTTTATAATAATTATGCATATGATCCTGGTGACGGCACGATCATTTTGAGGGATTTTTACCTGGAATCAGCGCTTTTGGTATCTGAATATACATTAAAAACTCCATTACGATTAAATGGTGGTGCCGCTCTTTTTTTCAGTAAAGCGGGCTTTATTAGTGCCGATGTCGAGTATTTAAATTATAGGGGGAATAGGTTCAATGCCAGGAATTTTTCCATGGCAGAGGATAACCAGGTGATCCAGGATATTTATCAGCCCGTGGTAAATGTAAAACTGGGAGGTGAATATCGTTTTAATATGTTTCGCTTGCGGGCAGGAGCAGGATATTATAGTGATCCATATGCAGGCAATACAGAAATAAGCAGATCCAGGTTGAACCTTTCTGCCGGAGCAGGAATAAGGCTTCCAACTTTTTATGTAGACCTTGCTGTATTAAATGATTCCTTTAATACTGTTTATACTCCATATGAAGCTTCTGTAGGGGATTTGCCCATAGTCGAAACTTTAAATTCTATGACCAGGGCCGTCTTAACTTTAGGATTTAATTTTTAGAAGTTTTTCTTACCAGGTCCAGCAGGATTTCCTGGTTTATATTATTTGCATCTACGGTGAGCTGTGCTGATTCATAATATCTGATCCTGGAGGCAAAGAGAGCTTCCAATTTTTCTAAGACCTGTTTTTCAGATTCTGATTTTAACAAGGGCCTTTCCTTTCCCTGATCTGTAAGTATCCTTTGGGATAAATCGCTGATGGGGATTTTTATATATATGGTGGTTCCAAGGCTATTCATAAAGTTCATACTATCAAAAAAACAAGGGGTACCGCCACCGGTAGCAAGCACGTAATTCTTTTGATTTTCTGCAATTTTT
>JALZND010000110.1 GCA_030857845.1 Bacteroidota bacterium
GGGTATATGAGGTATGGGAATGCTCTTTTTAGGCTCAGCGATTTCAATTATTTGTACCCCAGAGAATGGATCTACCCGATCAACTGGGTCAGGCACTACAATGGGGCTTACCTCGGTCTTCCATTCGAAGGCACAAATTATAAGGAACATACTGATAACCAACCCGATACTGAAATTTAACCTTGAAAATTCTAAAGAGCTTCTGGATTTGTTTTTTCTGGGCTTCCATGTAAATAAAGGTTTAAGTGAGAACATTCTTTATAAGTTATAGAATATCATGATCAAATACAAGCTTTAACCCTTATATTTGCATCATTATTGCATAAACTGCTCATTATTAACAAGATCTTCTTCTATCCTTTCTGCATGCTTAACAGCTTTTTTACATATTTTCCCAAAACATCAAATTCCAAATTCACAAAATCACCTTGCCTGAGGTTTTTAAAATTTGTATGTTCATAAGTATATGGGATAATCGCTACCGAAAAAGTATTGACATCCGAATTAAAACATGTAAGGCTTACTCCATTTACACAAATAGATCCCTTTTCAATAGTAATATGCCCAGGAACAGGGTCATACTCAAAGTGGTAAATCCAGCTCCCATCCTGATCTTTCACAGACTTAACCCTACCTATTTGATCAACATGGCCCTGAACAATGTGGCCATCCAACCTGCCATTCATCACCATGGCCCGCTCAAGATTCAGCATGTCTCCTACCTTTAGTTTACCTAGATTGGTTTTTTGCAAGGTTTCATCAATAGCAGTAACAGCATATTCCTGTCCCACAATCTCTTCAACAGTTAAACAAGTTCCGTTATGGGCAAGGCTTTGATCTACTTTTAGCTCTGGGGCAAGGGTGCTTTCAATCCAAAAGGTTAAATTGGTGCCCTTTGCCACTATTTTATTGATTTTTCCGATATGCTCGATGATGCCTGTAAACATAGCCCCCAAATTTTTAAGAATTAATAATTTTTTTACAATCGCGATCTGCAATTATTAAAATAGCCAGGGTAATAAAAACTAAAATTACTAATTTTATGAAACAAAGGCCATACCTATTGCTAATACTTTATGGTATATTAGCAGCAGGGGAATTGATAAGAGTGCGACAAAAATTAATATATATTGGAAGATAATTACAAACATAAAGGGATGCGAAAAGCCCTTATAAAAATCATAAAAGATAAGGGCATAAAAGATGAACGTGTACTTGAGGCGATAAATAAAGTACCAAGGCACTTCTTTTTCGAAAATGCTTTCCTGGAACATGCTTATCAGGACAAAGCATTTCCTATTGGCGAAGGCCAAACCATTTCCCAACCTTATACTGTAGCTTTTCAAACAGAACTTTTAAACCTCAAAAATGGGGGTGAATCTGTTTTAGAAATTGGCACGGGTTCAGGATATCAAAGCTGTATCCTATTGGAATTAGGTGTTAAGCTTTATACCATAGAGTACAACAAAAACTTGTACGAAAAAGTAAAAAGGATGCTGCCCAGGATGGGTTACAAAGCAAATTTCTTTTGGGGCGATGGGTCAAAAGGCCTGGTTTCTTATGCCCCATTTAATAAGATCCTGGTCACAGCCGGGGCTCCTTTTGTCCCATCTGTTCTGATAGAGCAGCTAAAAGAAGGTGGCTCGCTTGTGATACCCGTAGGGAATAACAAAACACAGCGGATGTTAAGGTTTACAAAAGAAAAAGAAAACAAAATCATTAAAGAAGAATTTGATAACTTTAGCTTTGTGCCATTGCTCGGAGAACATGGTTGGAAATAATGAAGCCAACCCCATAATATAACTATGATGCCTAATTCCAAATTTGCCCGTGAGTCAATAGTTTACCGTACAGAACTTGTACTTCCTAACGATACAAATACTCTGACAAACCTAATGGGAGGTAAACTTCTATATTGGATGGACATTGTTGCTGCAATCTCTGCTCAAAGACATTCTAATGCAACAGTTGTCACAGCTTCTGTAGATAATGTGTCTTTTGCACATGGTATCCAGCTAGGAAATGTAGTAACGATGAAAGCCCAGGTGGCCCGGTCATTTTCTTCTTCCATGGAAGTTCATATTGAAGTGACTGCCGAAGACATACCTGCAGGTAAAATAATTCAAAGCAATAGGGCTTTTTTTACTTTTGTAGCGGTGGATGTGAACGGAAATCCAAAAAGAGTCCCTGAATTAATTCCAGAAAGTGAAAGTGAAATAGAACTGTATGAAAGCGCCCTAAGAAGAAGGCAATTACGCCTGGTCCTGGCAAAAAGGATGAAACCTGAAGATGCCACAGAATTAAAATCAATATTCAAGATAACCGAATAGGGGTTAAGTGCATAATTTATCAGTCTTATTTTCAGCGTTTGATTATAATTTATATTTAAAATTTAAAATCAAATCCACTTATGTCAATACCTTTTCAGGCATCAATATATACACTTATTTCCAATTGCTAAACGCTAAAAGCTACCTATGTCTGATTATAATTTTCTTCCTTTTTTTCTTACAGAACCTATTTATGTAGTTCGGGACAGTATTGTAAAAAAGCACCCTGGCAGTGAAATTGCTGAATTGGAAAAATTTGAAACTGAAAATGAGGAACCAAAAATTGATTCTGCAAAAAATATTGAGGTTCAACCAATCATCAAAAAAGAAGTGTTCAAATCCAGGGGAGGTTTCAAGAAAAATATCCTTTTAGTGGTAAATGATCCTTTTCCGGAGGTATTGAATATTACTGACAGCGAATTCTTAATAAAAATCCTTAAAGCTGTTAAGTTGAATGAAGAAGACGTTGTCATTGTAAACATACACACCTTGGCTCAGGATTTCTTTCCTACCATAAAAGAACAATTCAACTACCGTGTCTTGATTTTATTTGGGATAACCTTGCCCTCAATAAATGGGGGCAGCATTGAGAATTATAAGATATTAAACAAGGAAGGCACGAAAGTGCTTTCTGTTGATTCACTTGCTGATATTGATGGCGACAAACAAAAAAAGCTGAAGTTATGGGAAAACCTTCAGCTCTTGTTTATTATGAAATAATTTTTTTATCCGAATATTTCTTTCAGTTTATCCTCAAGGTCTTTGCCCCTTAGGTTTTTGCCTATAATTTTTCCTTCTTTATCCAAAAGAAAAGTAGCTGGAATTGCATTAACTTTATAAAGTTCTGCTGCCTTGGAATTAAAATAGCTCAGATCAGAAACCTGTGTCCAAGTCAATTTATCTTTTTGAATAGCCTCTACCCAATCTTCCTTTTTCCTATCCAAAGAAACCCCAAAAACCTCAAACCCTTTTTGATTGTATTCATTGTAAAGCCTTACCACATTTGGGTTTTCCATGCGACATGGCCTGCACCATGCTGCCCAAAAGTCAATAAGGACATAATTTCCTCTAAGGGATGATAATTTCACTTCTTTCCCTTCGGTATTTGGCAGTACAATATCAGGGGCTACTTGCCCGATGCTTATTGCTTTCATGCCTTCCACCTGCTCAACAAATTTATTTACATATTTTGAATGAGGAAGCTTTACTTTAATTTCGGAAGCCAAGCTGTCCAGGAATGGAAATTCTTCCTCGGTATTTAAGTAGTTTACTGCATAAAGGGCTGCAATGGAATGTTTCATGTCCCGGATTTCAGATTTTATCAGCCGCGTATTTTCTGACTGGTATTCCAAAAAGAGGTTTTCTATTTCAGCCATCTTCTTCTCATTGCCTTTGTTTTTTGCCTTTACATACTCATTTTGAAGAGGGTTAACTTTTGCCTGGAAATTATGCATGATATTGTTGATTACATTGTAAAAGTCTGTATCTGTAGAACCATTCACTTCTGCCAGGCCATTTTGCGTATGCCCATCTACTACCATGCTTACATCTTCTTTGTTAAGGATGAGGTTGACGAATTGTTTGTTAAAAAAGTTCAACCTGTAATAACCAGGTTCTGTATTACGGACCTCTAGGAAAAAAGAGCTGTCAGAATTCAACCTTACAGTGTCAATAGAGATAGGTTTGTTTTCACCAATTTCTTCCAATACAATAAAGCCATCTTGAGGGAAATTTACTTTTCCGGAAATGGTAATGGTATCTTTAGCCTCTCCACTCCCATTGCTTTTTCTTTGAGAACAAGAGAAAAATATAAAAACAACACCTAAACCAAAAACAATATTTTTTATCATAACTTATTTTTTTATTTATTTTTTAAGGCTGCAAAATTTGGTCCTATTTTAATTAATCGAGATGCTTCCTTAATAGTTCATTTGTTTTTTTAGGATCGGCTTTGCCTTTGCTTTTTTTCATTACCTCCCCTACAAACATCCCTAACAAACCTTTTTTCCCTTTTTTATAATCTGATACTTTATCGGGATATCTTTCGAGCACCTCTTTAATAACTAAATTTAATGAATCAATATTACTTTCAAGCAGCAAATTAAGATCTGCAGCAATTGCTTCAGGTGCCTTTTCCTTGTTTTTCAACAATTCCGGAAGCAAGACCTGACATGCGGCTGTATAACTTATCTTTCCCTGGTCTATCATATCGATAACCTTTGCAAGCCTGCTGGTATCAAGGGGAAATTCTTTAATATCCATACCATTGTCGTTCAGGAAGGATTTTATTGGGCCCATAATCCAATTTGATGCTGCTTTAAAATTAGCAGTTTTTGCACAAAGATCTTCAAAATAAAATGCTGTCTCCCGTGAATCTGTTAAAAAGGATGCATCATAGGCAGGTATCTTGTATTTTTCTAATAACTTCTCATATAATTCATTGGGCAAGCTTGGCATGGAGCTTTTTATTGATTGAAGCCACTCTTCAGACACCTCCAAAGGACATAGGTCTGGCTCAGGAAAATACCGGTAATCATTCAAATCTTCCTTGGTCCTCATACTGCTGGTAGTACCGTTGTTGGCATCGAAAGTCCTTGTTTCAGAAAATAAAACAGCACCTTTTTCAATCTCATTTATTTGCCTATCTATCTCATAATCAATGGCTCGATGCACATTTCTTATGGAGTTCATATTTTTTACTTCTATTTTTTTGCCATATTCTTTTGCATCTTTTAACATTACAGAAATGTTGGCATCGCAACGTAGTGAGCCTTCATCCATATTTCCATCGCAAATTTCAAGGTAGCGCACCAGCTTCCTGATTTCTGAAAGGAATGAAGAAGCCTCCTCGGAGGTACGTATGTCAGGTTCTGATACAATTTCAATTAAAGGCACGCCTGCACGGTTCAAATCTATCAAAGTATCGGTTTCACCTGCCTGATGAATTGACTTTCCAGCATCTTCTTCCATATGGATCCTGTTGAGCCTGATATCCCTTTCTTCACCATCTTTGTTCTTCACCCTCACTTTGCCCCCCTTACATATGGGAGATTTGTCCTGGGTTATTTGATATCCCTTTGGCAGGTCTGGATAAAAATAATTTTTACGGTCGAAGAAATTTTTCCTAGTGATGGAGCAGTTGCATGCAATGCCCATTTTAATGGCAAATTCCAATGCTTTTTTATTGAGCTTTGGCAAAGTACCCGGATGGCCAAGTGTCACCACACTTATATTTGTATTGGGCAACCTGCCAAACGCGGTGCTGTCGGATGAAAATATTTTACTCTCCGTAAGCAATTGCGCATGTACTTCAAGCCCAATAACTGCGGTATACTTATCTCGTATTACTTTGTCCATTTAAACTTTAAATTCTTATCTATCATAATATTATATTTTAAGCGAATTTTTAATTTCGCAACAACTTCATTTTTAAAATAGCTTTGATATAAATCGTTTTTTCTTTTACAAATTAACCCAACCTTTATAATGATTTAAATTTAAAAAAGCTACTCTTTCCCCTATGGCTTTTACACAATATTATGAGCTTTTTTAATGATCTTTTGAATAATAAAACCAGTTGCTTTGATATACAGTATCAAAAGTTTTCTTGTCATCAAGGTAAATAGAAAAGCTATCGCGTTTTAAAAAATCAAATTCATCATACTGTTTTATCAGATCAAAATAAGCATTGGTCAAATCGTCAACTACTGTCCGTTTGGCTGCTTCGACTTGCTCTTTAGAGTAAAAGAAAAAAGTAGCAGTTGAAAAGCTTCTCCAAATAACCCAAGTTGCAGGATTATTAATTTTCTTAAGTAGTTCATCAATTTTCTTTTGTGGTATCAGTCTATTCGCCTCTTCTTTTGCAAGAGGTTCAAATGATGCGAAAAGGACCAGCGTTTCACCAATTGAATCAATTGATTTGAATTTTTCTAAATTTTTCAAAATTTCAATAACCTCAAATTGCTTTGATTTATCCGGAAAAAGACCTCTACCCATGAATCGTTTTTGATCAGCATACCTCTCATATATTATCTGAATTCTAGGTCTTCCGTTATGTTCAATATTATCAAAATATATGTTCACTGGTCTAACTCCATATCAATCTTCAATTTTATCAATAAGAACATTAAAGCGTTCTTCAATTTGAAAATTACCAATTTTGACCAATTTAGTTTCTATGTATACTTTATCAGAGGGTGAAATCATTGCTAAGTGTAATTGCTAAATTCTACTTATATAAACAGTTGCTGCATTTATTTCAATTATTAATCTGAAACCTAGAATAATATCATTTATATTCTCTTCCTTTTCAATGTTCAGAGATTATCGGCTAGCTTAATATTCTTATCCATCATTTAATTATTTTTTATCCACTACAGTATCCATATTATATTCATATTCTTCGAGTACATTTCCGTTGGGAAGCCAGGTAATGAATTTACCATGAAGCATACCGTTTACATAATTCATTTCTCCTGCTTTCTGTCCATTTTTATACCATGATTCACTTTTTCCATTCTTAATCCCACTATTATAAAATTCAATTAATGAAATCTGATAATTATCATAATACCCTTCTATTTTATAAAAGCTTGAAGAATCTCTAATCCCTTCTTTATAAAATTTAATATTATATTCTGCACTAATTAGTTCAGTCTTTCCATAAGTCCAAATCTCCTTTTTTTTCACAATTTTCTTTATACTACCATCAGACCAATTTTCATTTTTAAAATCGATTTTATTGCAGGATATAAAGATCGTGAAGCTAAAATAAAGCAGAAATTTTTTCATTTAATATGATGGAAAATTGGTGCATGAGGGGTGGAGGCTTTCGAAGCGCTTTCCTTCTCGCACTAAATATCTTTGCTTAGATCCGAAACATAAATTTAACAATTCAGCCGACATAGTAAAACATATTGCAAATACCCTGCATTATCTTGTTTAGCTTTTAATCGATTTTTTCAGATTTAGAATCTTGCTGAACCCATCATGCCAACAATGAAACTAATTACCTAATTTTTTAAGCTCGCTTTTTCCCTGATCAATACATGGGAAGCTGTAACAACCCGGTCCAGCCCCTGCAGGTCTTTGCCGCCCGCAGTTGCAAAAAATGGCTGCCCCCCGCCCCCTCCTTGAATTTCTTTGGCCAAAATTTTGACCATATTTCCTGCATTCCATCCTTTCCCTTGCACAAGGCTATCAGAAACAGCAACAGCTATTTGAGGCTTGCCTTCAATTTCAGCTGCCAATACCAAAATTACAGGTTCTAGTTGCTGCTTGATTTCAAATGCAAGTTTCTTTAATGCATCCGTGCTGGGCAAATTGACCTTTTTCACAATAACCTGAATGCCGTCCACAGTTTCTGCTGCTGCTACAAGGTCATCTTTTAGCCCTGAAGCTGCTTTTAATTGAAAAGACTCTATTTCCTTTGAGAGTTTATTTTTTTCCTGAATGATATTTTCCAGGGCAGTTTTAATATCTGCAGGATTTTTTAGTATTTCTTTTACAGATTCTAAAGTTTTAAGCTGCTCGTTCAAATATTTTTCTGCTGTATCAGCTGTAATAGCTTCTATTCTCCTTACACCAGCAGCAACGGAGCTGTCTGATATAATTCTCAACATACCTATTTGGCCAGTTGATTTTATATGGGTTCCACCACAAAGTTCTACAGAAAATGTTGGGTTAAAAGTTATTACCCGCACGCTATTTCCATATTTCTCGCCAAACAAAGCCATAGCGCCCATTTTTTTTGCTTCTTCTATTGGTACCTGCCTTTTCTCATCAAGAGGTATGTTTTCCCTGACACGCTGATTCACGATCTTCTCCACGTGGGCAAGTTCATCAGGTGTCATTTTTGCGAAATGTGAAAAGTCGAACCTAAGGATGCCCTCATTTACAAAAGATCCTTTTTGTTGCACATGTGAACCCAGTACCTGGCTTAAAGCTGCATGAAGCAGATGGGTGGCACTGTGATTAGCTTCAGTTGACCTTCTTTTTTGCTCATCTACCACGCTTTTAAATGAGGCATGGATATCGTTGGGCAGTTTTTCTATATAATGGACAATTAAATCATTTTCTTTGCGGGTATCTATCACCCGCACCTTTTCTTTAGCATTGAGCAAAAAGCCTGTATCGCCCTGCTGGCCTCCTCCTTCAGGGTAAAATGGTGTTTTATCAAGCACTACCTGATAAAACATTTTATTTTTGGCTTTCACCTCCCTGTATTTTACCACTGCAGATTCTGCCTCCAGGGTATCATACCCTACAAATGAAACTTGCTCTTTATTATGAACTGATTGCCAGTCGCCAGTTTCTTGTGATGCGGCAGACCTGCTCCTGGTTTTTTGTTCCTCAAGTAGCAAGTTAAAACCTTCAAGGTCTACCGATGCCCCTTTTTCCCTTGCCAACAACAAAGTCAAATCAATTGGGAAACCAAATGTATCATAAAGTTTAAATGCTGTGCTATCGGAAATTACAGGTTTTTCCTTACCGGCTTTTTTAAGTTCCTCTTCAAATATCCTGATCCCATTTTCCAACGTGCGAAGGAAAGAAGCTTCCTCCTCCTGTATTACTTTAGCAACAAAATTTTCCTGTATTGAAATTTCGGGGAATACATCAGAAAACTGCGATGATAATATGGGTAAAAGCTTATACAAAAATGGCTCATTGAAGCCCAGGAAAGTATATCCATACCTTACGGCCCTCCTTAGTATCCTCCGGATCACATAACCTGCCTTATTATTGGATGGCAGCTGACCATCCGTTATGGCAAATGCTATAGCCCTGATATGATCTACAATGACCCTTAAGGCTATGTCAACTTCATTATTTTGGCCATAAGTCACTCCAGCTTGTGTGGCAACAAATTTTATCAGCGGCTGGAATACATCTGTATCATAATTTGACTTTTTATTTTGTATTGCCATGGCCAACCTTTCGAAACCCATTCCTGTATCCACATGTTTTTCTGGCAAGGACTCTAATTTTCCTGAAGCCAACCTGTTGAACTGCATGAATACCAGGTTCCATATTTCCACAACTAGTGGGTGGTCATTATTTACCAGCTCCCTACCGGGTATATTGTCTACATCTTCCTGTGGCCTAAGGTCAACATGGATTTCAGAACAAGGCCCACAAGGACCGGTGTCGCCCATTTCCCAAAAGTTATCCTTTTTAGAACCATAAATAATCCTTGTCGCCGGCACTATTTCATTCCATAAATCAAAAGCTTCCTGGTCAAATTCGAGGTTTTCTCCTTTGTCACCCCCAAATACACTTACATACAGCCTGTCTTTGGG
>JALZND010000471.1 GCA_030857845.1 Bacteroidota bacterium
ATTGTTTTAAGTGAAGCTCCAATTCTTTAAAGCAACCCGGAGGATAATCGCTCAGGCCAGAATTCAGGGCAGCATTGCATAGCTCGATAAAACCGCTTACCTTGCACCACACATTCTTTTTATGGGAAGTTAGATGAGGAGATCAGCCTCATGGAAGTCGGCAAAACTTTATTCCCAGGTAGCCCACTTAACAATGCCATTTGTTAAGTGGGTTTTTTTGTTCGATCAGCTTTGAAAACCCTTTAGACTAAAATTGACAAATATGCGTTGCAATTATACATACAATTAAGATATTTGTCAACTAAGATAGTTAACTATATTATAAAGTTTATATATTTAGTTTGTATAGTTTAATAGTATTTTTTAGACCAAGGCGCGAAAAAAAAATACACATAGAAAGTTGACAATATAATAAAAAATAATGATAATTGTAAACCAATCGACCCTGTCCTCTGTTACTCATAAAAATCATCTATGGAAATGAACCAAAAGTTTGCGGAGCGGCTTAAATCGGCCCGTATCATGAACGGGTTGTCCCTGCAAGACTTGGCTGACAAGATTGGCAATAGGATCAGTAGACAGGGGCTGCATAAATACGAAAAGGGAGAAGTGATGCCTGATAGTGAAATGATCGGGCGCTTAAGCGAGGCCTTAGGGGTAAGGCCGGAATATTTCTTCCGGGATGTGGTGGTTGAGCTTGGGGAGATTCAGTTCAGGAAAATTCAACGTTTCCCTGTAAAAGAGAAAAACAAGGTTGTGGAAAAGACCCGGGAAGTTATTTCTCGGTACTTAGAGCTAGAAGGCATAATCGGTATAGAGTATGGATTTAGCAATCCTATCAAAGACGTTCGAATAAACGGGACTGATGATGTGGAGGGAGCAGCGGCAACCCTTCGGTCTAAATGGAACTTGGGAACTGACCCCATTTATAATGTGGTGGAGATCCTGGAGGATAAACATATAAAAGTAATTGAGCTTGACGAGATGGAGGGCTTCGACGGCTTGCAAACCTGGGTTAACGGAAATATCCCTGTAATTGTCCTGAATAAGGGAAAGCTGATTCAAAATGATAGAAAGCGGTTTACTGCTTTACATGAGTTGGGCCATTTGCTTTTAGACATAGCTCACCTGGATGAAAAGGAACAGGAAAAATGTTGCCATTACTTTGCAGGTGCATTACTTTTTCCGAAGGATATAGCTGAAATTGAGCTTGGGGTAAAAAGGAGCAAGCTTTATATCAATGAGCTTGGTGCACTAAAACTTCAGTATGGAATTTCGATTCAAGCCTTACTATACCGACTGAAGAACCTCCAGATAATAAGCGAGAACTACTTTAAACAATTTATGTTCTACATGATTCACATGGGATGGAAAAAGGAGGAGCCAAGTGAATATGAATATAGGGGTATGGAGGAATCACACCGGTTTACCCAGCTTCTGTTCCGGGCTTTGGCGGAAGATTTAATTTCCATGAGTAAAGCAGCATCCTTAAATAATCAGAAACTGGCAGAATTTAGAGAGCAAAGCTTAATGGTGAGATGAGAATTGCTGTTTCTGATGCATGTATATTCATTGATGTAATTGAGCTAAAGCTAACATCACAGTTATTTTCCTTGCCCTTAGAGATTCATACGACCATTGATGTTTTCAATGAGTTATATCCAGATCAACAAGAACTACTGAAAGCTTACCAGACCGTTGGTAAGCTTTCAGTTCATAATATCACTCCTGAAGAAAGATACCTAATTATTCAAGAGCCGTTTCCCAGGGCCTTGTCCGACACAGATAAAACAGTCCTATTCTTAGCTGGTCGATTAAATGCAATTGTGTTAAGTAGCGATAAAGCGATCCGGAATTATGCCAAGTCAAAGGTTGTGGAGTATCATGGCATGCTTTGGATTCTTGATACTATGCTTGATGAAGGATTGCTGACACCAGTGCAGGCTACAGATGGACTTAAGGCCTTAATTGAGGGAAATATCATATATCAAGGCAACAGGTCGCTCATTGAAGAGATGAACAAGCGATTAAGGTCCTGGTCCAGAAAATCGCTTTAAGTTCACAAAACATATTTCTCCTCCTACCTCACATACTCCTCCTCCTCCGTCTTCCGCACCAACCCCAATCCGTGCAAGATCTGCAACAATCCATCAATTTGTTGGACCAGCTGCGGCCGCTGTTTGCCGGTGGGCTTAAACTGCTTCAATAGCACCTCTGCGGTGGCGGGCCGCTCGTGCTGGTGCAGGGCCCGCTGCACGGCCTGCGCCTGCTCGGCCAGGGTTTTGGGCCAGGCCAGGAGTTCTTTGGCCGTGGCTTTGGCGGCTTTGGCGGAAGGGGCCAGGCCGATGTCGGTTTGCTGTACCCCGGTAGGGTGCTGGTACTCGGGGCGCAGCCAGCGCACTTTGCCATGATTCCCCGTTTAGTTAAAGTGGTTACTGTTCCGCTATACGCTTAACGATCCTTCTATGGAAACGGGGAAACTCCACTGAAAGGCTTGCTTCTTATGACAGTACCTTGAACCAATACCGGGGAAATCCTTCATTCAAAGGCCGATTTCGCTGCTCATCTACCCAATACGCCTGTTCATCTACACAATACACCTGTTCGTGTAATAATTTTTTTTACGATTGGGTTTTGCTTATCTTCCCTGACCAAAGTCCCATAGTACATGAAGGCAAAACCGAAAAACTTCAACTCAGCCTAAAGCCCCTGTTAAAGTTCACCCAGAAAGTCAGGCCCAATGCTCCCATTACGGAGGGGGCCATTACGCTAATCAATACCTCAGGCACGCTCTGCCTTGGCATCTGATGGGGGAGACAGGTGGTGGGTGAAGTGGCTTGATCTCTTTTAATGAAATCAGAGAGGAGTATGGGACTGGGTTCATTGCCATAAAACTGTTACAAGGGTGAGAGCAATGAGACCAATTGCTATGCATCCAGCCAGGGGGCATGCAAATTGACTATGTAGAAAGGTTTAACGGCAGCTATGGAAAGATGTACTTCGATACATACCTGTTGAAGGGCATGCACCAAGTTGGGGGTTGGCCGAACAATGGCGACAACAATAT
>JALZND010000111.1 GCA_030857845.1 Bacteroidota bacterium
TCTCAATAAAACTTAGATGGTTAATTCTATAATGTTTTTTTTGATTGGGAACTAGTGGAATTAGAAAATATCCATATAAAAAAAATAGATCTTAAAAATGGTGAAACTGCATGGCTTCCTTTATTTTATATAAAATACTGCGGTTATATTTCGTGTTTCGAGTTTTCATGATATGTCACTAATCAGGTTGCAAAAAACAAATGATGTAGATACGGTTGTGCAACAAATGGAAAGAAATAAAAATGATGTGGTAAAAAAAAGAAGTTATTATTTTAATGGAAATCTAGCCTATGAATTAGATTTTGAAAAGGGCGGGGATCTTCTTTATAGCCTTTATAAAACTAATCAGGTTTCTCTTACCAACGAGACAATTATCTTTAAATTTCAAAAAAACTAGCGTATTAAAATTTATGCATTAAATTTACATTAGGCTCATTTTTTTAGGAAATTCTTAGCATTCATTAAATTCAATTTTGCATGAACCTCCTCATATACATTGAAATTAATGAATTACATCAATTGAGTTTTAAAAAACAGCTTGTTTCCAGGGCAAAAGATCAACTCCATGAACTTACCATAATCGATTTTGATAATTTTTCTGATTCTTATCTTATTGATTCAATTCTCAAAATGGTTAGAGAAGCCGAAAAGGTTGCAATAATTGTTGATGTCCAATCAGCAGAAGTAGGATTGGGAGGGGTGGTAAAATTTTTTAATTCCCTCATTAGGGCAAACAAAGAAAAGGTTATGATAATTTTTAATGGGAAAAATGATATGCTCTTCAAGATGGTCCAGGTCCAAAATCATAAAATTAATTTAGGACTGGAGGAACAAGTAAAAAACCTTAAGGAATTTTTTAAAGCTTGATTTCAAATGCATCAGCATCTAAATATGTGGGAAATTTATCCCGAAAAGACTTTTGCTCCTGATAGTTTATAGTAATAGTTTCTATGCTTTCTGCTTCTCCCAATTCAATAATTTTATTTCCTTTAGGACCAATAACTGCTGAATGGCCATTGTATAAATTGTCTTTACCATCTTTTCCTGTCCTGTTTACCCCAACTACGTATGAAAGGTTTTCCACCGCACGTGCCTGTAGCAGGATGTCCCAGGCACTTATTCTTGGTTGAGGCCAATTTGCAATATAGATCAGCAGGTCATAGGCCATTTCATTTTCTGAAATAGGCAGGTTCCTGCTCCACACAGGAAATCGCAAATCATAACATACTAAAGGACAAATTTTCCAGCCTTTCCATGTTTTGATCAGCTGCATTTTTCCTGGGGAAAAAATCTTGTCCTCATCAGCCATCCTAAACAAATGCCTTTTATCATAGTAATCAAATTCCCCATTTGGCTGAACCCAAAAAAGCCGGTTGTAAAATCCTTCTTTGTCCCTAATGATATAGCTTCCGATCAAAACAGCACCTGTTTGGGCTGCCTGTTGCTTCATCCAGCGAAAAGTTTTGCTGTTCATTGGTTCTGCCATCTGTCGGGCATTCATGGTAAAACCAGTATTGAACATTTCAGGAAGTATGATCAAATCGGTACTCCTATTTATCTGCCAGATTTTTTCCTCAAACATAGCTAGGTTGGCCTCAGAGCTCTCCCAATGAAGATTTGATTGAATCAGGGATACGGTAAGGTCTTGGATCATATATAATTTCGTGTCAAAACAACCTTTAAGCGGGTTGAATTGTTCTTTGTCGAACTCCCTCATAAATCACTACCGCTGCCGCCACAGAAACGTTCAATGATTCAATATTTCCTAAAACAGGAATTTTAGCTTTTTCATTTGCAAGCCTCAAATACTCAGGGGAAATACCATCTTCTTCCGACCCTAATATTATGGCGGTGGGCACTTTAAAATCTATGTCATAAATCATGGTAGGGCATTTTTCTGTACATGCCACAACCTGAATACCACTGTTTTTAAGATAATTGATGGTATCTTTTAAATTCGGCTCCCTGCAGACTGGAATGAAATTAAGTGCTCCGGCAGAGGTTTTCATAGCATCGCTTGTTATTTGTGCGCTGCCTTTGCCTGGGATTATGATAGCATCAAGGCCAGCAACTTCGGCAGTCCTGGCAACAGCACCAAAGTTTCTTACATCTGTAATCCGATCCAGAAGGATCAGGAAAGGTGCTTTCCCTTTGCTGAAACATTCCGTAATTATATTGTCAAGGGAAGCATAATTGATTGCCGACAAAAAACATATGGCGCCCTGATGGTTTTTCCTGGTGATGGTGTTGAGTTTCTCTACTGGTACTTTAGAAAAAGGTATGGAAAGGCTGGATGCCAATTGCAAAAGCTCGTTCATCAGGTCATTGGTCAGGCCCTTTTGGATGAGCAGCTTGTCTATTTCTTTTCCTGATTTTATAGATTCTATTATAGTCCTGGTTCCAAAAATCAGGTCTTTACTTTCTTTTGCCGCAGGTGCAAAATGTCTTTTTTCTGAAAAATTTAAATTTCCTGTCTTCCTTTTCTCCATTGATCTACAATTCTAAACCATTCTCTTTCGTATCCTTTATTTCGGACCAGTTCATAATGGTTGTCTGAAAAAACGCTTTTAATTTTTACAAAGGTAAAACTAATTCTTGAAGTACCCCCTCTTCTTTCATATATCCACTCTTCAATTTCCCCATCTGTAAAAACAGCATCTGGTTTGCCATATAGAGCCATTATCATTCCCTTGTCTGTTTTCCAACCTTCTTTATAGGATGTATACAGGTAATTCGCTAGCTCTATTTGCTTGTAATAGTCCCTTATTATTTTTTTTGACCTTTCTGGGGATTTTGTAAGTTCCAGCCAATAAATATCCATAGCTTTCTTTTTATCTTCATTGTCCCTGACCTTCCTCATTTCCCTGGATGTGCTGATGTAGATGATTGGTTCTACCAAATTTTCAGCCCTTACAAATTGCGGGTAATATGGATCATTTACCATAATTGAAATACCTTGAGCTGAAGTTGTATCATTTTGAAAAAAATACAATCCCTTTTTATGCAGTATAATGGTTTCACCAAGCCTAAAAGTTGCAGAGGAGTCAACCTGAAGGTCCTTTTCTACAGAAGCCTGTCGTATGGTCATTGGAGGATCGGCAGGGGAAAAATCTGCGGAATAATAATAAAAATAGCCAAGCTCCACACCCTCCTGAACAGAAACAATTCTTATTGAATCATGCAAACCTATATATTCTGAAAATATGGGAATATCCCTATTGCTTTCCATTAAAACCAAAGGGGAGCTTTTAAATTGCAAAGGGACATCAACAGGAACATCAAATATAAATTCCACATTGTTGTTTGGGTTAAAAACTTTTAAAAATACTATGGTTTCATTTTTAACAACAGGTACCGTAAACCTATAATATCTGCTGTTGTTTTCTGCCAATATTAAATTATTGCTTCCTACAGTATCAGATAGCAGTTGGTCTGTGCCTGTATAATCTTTGCTTAATCCATAACTAATGTTGAACAAGTCCGGATCGGGAACTTTATCAGTGTTAAAGTCCAACCTTAGGAATATAGTAGCAATATCATTGGCTACTGCTACCTTGTAATGATATTGCACTTCAGCATCAGGGTCATATTTATAAATCAGGTTAATACGGTTTAAATCATTGAAGCTGAAACTGTTTTGGGAATATAGTAAAACTAAAAGGATTATTGAGGTTTTAGAAAGCCAGTTCAGGGCTAGGGATACAGGTTTGTTTAAATAGAACAATCCAATCCCTGATGAGGTAGATTGGATAAAATTATTTATAAATGATATTATCATAAAAAGTGATTGATAAAATTAATCTTAGCTTAGAACTTTTTAATTTATGCAATATGAATCGCATCCATTTCCTTTCACTTTAAAATAACGTAAAATTTAAACGTTTCTTAAATTTATACTTAATTTTGCTGGCTAAAATAAGATTATTGATTTATTAATAATAGTAAATAATATTATGCAGCTATTTGTTTTAATCGATAATCTTGAAATATAAACCCTAAATGGCAACATACACAACTGAAATTACCTCCGACTCGCTTGCTTCCGATAACCCCATACATCAGCGGCTGCTAAAACCTTATTTCCTGGTTCGCCCATTAATTCAGGGGAAACTTTTAGAGATCGGTTGTGGTGAAGGCAGGGGTATAGAACTTTTGGCTCCTTTGAGCGATTCTTACCTTGCCCTCGATAAGATCACTGACATTATAGAGCGGCTGGCAAAAAAGCATGCCAATGTAATGTTCAAGCAAGCTGTAGTACCACCATTTGAAGGTATTCCAGACAACACTTTTGACGTAGTAGTGAGCTTTCAGGTAATTGAGCATATCCGGGACGATAAATTTTTTCTTGAAGAAATCCACAGGGTTTTAAAACCAGGAGGAACGGCTTTCCTGACTACCCCAAACATAAAGATGACCCTTACACGAAATCCATGGCATATAAGGGAATATACAGCACCTGAGCTTACAAAGCTTGCCTCTTCAATATTTAGTAAAGTTGAAATGAAAGGTATAGCAGGGAATAAAAAGATTATGGAATACTATCAGCAAAACAAAAAATCTGTGGAGAAAATTACCAGGTTTGATATTTTTAACCTGCAATACCGGCTGCCAGCTTCTTTATTGAAAGTCCCTTACGATTTTTTGAACAGGGTGAACAGGAACTTATTAAAAAACAATCATGCAAAATTGGTCCATGATATAAGCCATGAAGATTACCTGCTATCACTGAACCCTGAGGAAAGCCTGGACCTATTTTGCATCGCTGAAAAGTAGACAATAATAAAGCTAAAAATCTAATTGCTAATAGTTACGAGTTATCTTTAATAGAAAAAAAACCAAACACAATTGAAAATATTATTCATAAATCGAATTTAATACAGATGAAAAAAGTATCAAGACGTTCTTTTGTTAGGAACATAGGATTAGGATTTGGTACAGCAGCAATTCTGCCCACGTTAGTTTCCTTTGAGAATTATTCAAAAAAGAATTATCAGACTTATTCTGGTAAAAAATTGAATGTTGCGTTATGCGGTTTAGGACGTTATGCCAATATTTTAGCAAACGGTTTGGCTCAATCAGAATTTTGCCAACTTTCGGGCATAATTACTGGAACACCTGAAAAAGCAGAAAGTTGGAAAAGAAAATATAATATTCCTGATAAGAATATTTACAACTACGATAATTTTGACAACATAAAACAAAACAAAGATATTGACTTAATTTATGTCGTACTGCCAAATGGTATGCATAAAGAGTACACTATTAAGGCAGCGAATGCAGGAAAACACGTAATTGTGGAAAAACCTATGGCATTTACAGTACAAGATTGTCAAGAAATGATTGATGTCTGTAAAAATGCAGGTGTTCAGTTAGCTGTGGGATATCGTTTGCATTATGAACCACATCATATAGAAATTAAAAGGCTTGGACAAGAAAAAGTTTTTGGAGAAGTTCGTTTAATTCACGCGTCACTCGGATATAATCTAACAGGTACGCCTGTTGACGATTGGCATTTAAACAAATCTCTTGCTGGAGGCGGAGCTTTAATGAATCTTGGAGTTTATTGCATCCAAAGTAACAGATATGTTTTGGGCGAAGAACCAATATCTGTAACCGCGCAATTTGCACCAAAGACGATGCCCGAATTATTTACCGAAGTTGAAGAAAACATAACTTGGCAACTTAATTTTCCAAACGGTGCTCTTTGCACATCAACTGTAAGTTCAAATTGTAATATTGACCGTTTTTATGCCTCCGCCGAAAATGGATTTTTCGAATTAAGCCCAGCAATCAGTTACGGACCTTTTAAAGGAAGAAGTAGCGAAAAGGAATTTGATTTCCCTATTATAAATCAACAGGCAGCACAATTAGACGGGATTGGTAAATTTATATTAGAAGGACAATCACTTCCAAGTCATATTTCTGGAGAAGAAGGTTTAAAGGATATTCGAGTAATTGAGGGAATATATAGAGCAGCAGAGTCTGGAAAGAAAATTGAACTTAACTAAAAAAACATCTAAAAGTAATAAAACTTTAAAAGTGTCAAATATATTTAAATAGAAAACAACTAAAGATAACAACACCATGTATAAGCCATTGCTGGGTCTGTGCCTATCTGGAAAATCCTTGGGGATTTTCCAGCGGAGTTTTGTACCTTTAATGGTTCGTGGGTGAGACACGCAACGGCTCATACACATCAACGCTATTAGCTTTCCTACATTGACAGCTTATTGTAATGTTCCATAAACCGTTCCTGATAGGCAACGGCTTCTTCTGTTCTTCCTGCAGTCCTTAAAGCTTGCACAATTTGGTTTAAAGCGCTCAGGTTCTTTTCTCTTTCAAAGCCGAAATTTTTATTTTCCCTAATCAGATAAGATAGCATTTCATCAGCCCTTCTTCCGAGAAGACCTGTGATTTCCATTGCCTTTTCATTTTCACCAACCTTGAAGAGCAAATTAATTGTCTGGGCGGTCTCATAATCATATGGAACCGCTTCATCTGGCATTCTTTGCAAGCTGGTCAGCAATGCTGTCCTCGCCTGTTCTATTTTCCCCTCTTTGATCAATGCATCCGCCAAAGTGTTGAATGAGGACCTATGGCTTACTACAAAGTTTTTATAATCATCGTTATAATAAACATTTGGGTTGTCAAGCTCCCTATAGAAGAAGTTGTTCATCAAGTTGTCGTACATCACATCTGTATTTACAAATGACTCCTGTGGGTTGGTATTGCGTAGGGGCAACAACCTATATGCATTTCCTTCCTGAATCACATAGTTGTTAAAGTTCAGCTGAGATCCCTGAAGGGAGGTGTTGTTGAAGTAAATAGGTCTTTCCCAATTGTTTGTGGCAATAAGATCCAGTATCATAAGATCTTTTTTCTCCAATGCCTTTCCTTTTACAGTCAAACTCATCCTCTGTTCAATCATATTTTCTTTTCCGCTAGGGATAATGCCCAAACTTTGAACATGATTTATGTCAACATCCAGCAATAAAGTTTTTGAAGGAACCGTGTTTATATAATCACCAGTCCTGGAAACCTGCCTCTGAATGGCTTGATGGTTGCTCTTTACCAGTTGCAGGAATTGCTTGGTATCAATTCCGGAAGCAACATTGGGGTTTTCATCAAGAAGCAGGTAATCATTGGGGCCACCCTGACGGTATTGACTTTGTTCTAAGGTAAATGGGAGTGGGGCAGACTCATATGCGGGCCTTGTCATTTGGTTGATGTACCAGTCGGTATTGAAATAACTTAAAACAATTACCCTTACATCTGTTCTGAAGCCTTCTACTTCCTGGGCATACCATAAAGGGAAAGTATCATTGTCACCACCAGTGAAGATAATTGCATTTGGTGCACAAGAATTCAAGAAATTTTTAGCTGAATCTACAGAGAAATATCTGTTAGATCGGTTATGGTCGTCCCATCCTTCAACAAGCATAATGACAGGAACAGAAAGACAAAGCAATGTAGCTACCGCAGGGGCTGCCACGCCATTTTTTAAGTATTTTTGTAAAAATTCGCTTATGGCTATCACACCAAATCCTATCCAAAAAGCAAATACATAAAAAGATCCTACATATATGTAATCCCGCTCCCTGGGTTCGGAGGGAGGTGAATTTAGATATAGCACCAGTGCCAAGCCTGTTAGGAAAAACAATAAAGCTAAAACACCGAAACTACGCGAATCCCTTTTAAAATGGAAAAAAACACCAATTAATCCAAGGATGAGCGGTAGCATCAGGAAATTGTTCCTGGCTTTGTTGTTGGCAAGGATTTCAGGCAAGTCATCCCCAAGGTTAAATACTGAAAGCCATCCTGCTCCCTGATGGTCTGATTCCCTCCCAGAGAAGTTCCATAAAAAGTACCGCATGTACATGTAGCCCATCTGGTACTTCATCATGAAGCCTATGTTGTCAATAAAATTAGGTTTTTGGTTAGGCCCAAGGTTCATCCAGTCACGGTATTTTGCTGCGTGGCTGGCATCATTGCTATAAGCCCGTGGCAATATAGTACTTTCTTTTGGGTCATAAACAGCAGTAGTTTTATGGTCTACCACTACATATTTATCTTCACCTTTTGCATAAACAGGAGGACCTTTCACCTGATCAACCACTTCCGCAGTAAAATATTGGCCATACATAAGCGGCCTGGTACCATATTGTTCCCTTTTTAAATATGATACGAAGCTTATTATATTTTCAGGGTTATTTTCATCAATTGGAGGATTGAAATTAGACCTTATCAATACCATGGTATAACTTGAATAACCAATTAAAATGAAGGTAAGGCATAATAAAGCTGTATTCAACAAAACTATTTGCTTCTTGATGGAATACATAAAGCCATATATAATGGCACCTAAAAATACAATGCTAAAGAAAATGATGCCAGACCCAAAAGGAAGGCTCATGCTGTTCACGAAAAATACTTCTACGCTTCCTGCCAAAGAAGGAAGGCCGGGTATGATGCCGCTCATGATCACAATGATGATCAATCCGCTTATAAGCATAGATAATATTAACCCCTTGCGGGTAGGAGTGTAGTTTTTGTAATAATAGATCAATCCAAGTACAGGAATTGTTACCAGGTTCAAAAGATGGACACCTATGGAAAGGCCCATCATATAAGCAATCAGGATCAACCATTTATTTCTGTTGCTTTCATTTTCTATTAGCTCCCATTTAAGGACAGCCCAAAAAACAAAGGCAGTAAAAAATGATGACATGGCATAAACCTCAGCTTCAACTGCTGAAAACCAAAATGAATCTGAACCAGCATAAGCCATTGCACCAACTACCCCAGCACCCATAAGGGTGATTACCTGTACTTTGGTAGGCATAGCAGGTATATGAAACAATTTTCTTCCCAAAAGGGTGATGGACCAAAACAAGAACAAAATCGTAAAGCCACTGCTGAGCACACTGGCCATATTGATCCAATACGCTACCTGGAGTACGTTACCCCCTGCCAGGAATGAGAACATCCTGCCTACAAGAAGGTAAAACGGCGCACCTGGAGGATGCGGGACCTGCAATTTATACGCTGCAGCTATAAATTCACCTGCATCCCAATAACTGGCTGTAGGCTCAACTGTAAGTGCATAAATTAAAGTAGCTAATGAAAAAACTATCCAACCAGTAATATTATTAATCTTATTGTAATTATACATAATTATAAAAGCCCTTTTTGCCTGGGCGAAATTAGTAAAATATTAAAAACTTTATATGTTTAGTTTGTAATATCTAAAAAGAATATAATTAGATTACTTTTTGAAACGATTTTATAATAAGAACATTATAATTGACCCTGAATTGACTGGATTTTAAGGATAGCAGTAATAACATTATTTTAAAACCGGCCTTTTGCACCTTCCTTTTTGCTTTCAATAGAATATTGATTTTTTTGATCTTTAGGTTCCAGCACCTGTTGAGGTATCCTGATTAATTGATATAAGGCCTGAGCATTATTTATGCTTATCGTCAATAAATAAAGCTTTGGGGATAAGTTTAAGTTGTTTAATGCAAAAGTATGTTCACCTGATTTTTCAAAAGTATCTTTTATTACAAATTCTTTGGTGCCTATAATTTCTTTCAGCAC
>JALZND010000472.1 GCA_030857845.1 Bacteroidota bacterium
GAAATATCCTCCGTAATTATTATTTTGGTGGGGGTTGGTTTGAAAGTCAGCCTGGGGTAATGTTACTGCATTTCCAGTACCGTATACCCATGTGCCTGACAGTGTGATTTTCGGGGTAGGTTCGTAAATTCCAACCATTGAAATATCGTGCCTTCTGTCATAACGGGCATAAAATTTTTCCCCGAAATTTAATGAATCAAACTGCAACTGTGTCCATGACAATGTATAGCCTATCCATCCGGAAAATTTACCAATTTTTCTTTGTAACAGAACTTCTGCACCATAAGACCATCCTTGCCCAGGGGTAATGTTATCCTCCCAGTTTATTTTTTCTGCTGATTCAGGATCTTCAATCAATAAAAAGCTAGCACCTTCTTTATAACCGATAATATTATTAGATTTTTTATAATATCCTTCTACTGTCAGGGTGAGGTTCCTTTCCATGATATCCTTGGCTATTCCTAATGCAACCTGCTCTGATTCCTGTGGTGCCACCCTGGGAGTTGTTGGCACCCAAAGGTCTGTAGGGAGCCCAATTCCTGTATTGGAAAGCAAGTGAACGTACTGGTTCATTTTAGCATAAGAGGCTTTTATAGAAAGATCGTCCCGAAGCTGGTAGGAAGTTGTAATTCGGGGTTCAGGCCTTATATAACTTTTGGTTTCTGTTTGGAAATAACTCAATCTGATTCCGCCATTAATCCTTAATTGAGGAATTGGCCTATAGGTATCTTCCACATATACGCCTGATTCTACTACATCAATATTATCTACTTCATTTATAAATTCATTAGCTTCTGTGTCTTTTAAAACTACTGCACTGGGGCTAAACCTATGAAAAGTAGAAATCAAACCAGCTTTTATAGAATGTTGGGGATTGGGCAGATAATCTAAATCGTATTTTATAGACAAATCCCGGATGCCGGAATAATAATCCAGGTTGAACCTGCTGCCATCTCTAGATTTTTCTTCAATATTGATGTTGAAGCGGTATTGGCTAAAGATAAGAGAGGTATTGGAAAACAATTGGCTGTTAAAAAGGTGGTTCCATCTAAATGTTCCTGTAGCATTGCCCCAATCAAAGCCAGCTTTAAAGGAATTTCCATCGTATTTATCTTTAGCAAAGAACCTGTCCTGCCCAAAATACCCACTCAGGTAAATTCTATCTTTCCTTCCGAAATCATAATTTACTTTTGCATTAAGGTCGTAAAAGTAATAGCCCCCCTTTGCATCATCAGGCATAAAGGGCCTTGCCAGGGCATCAATATAAGTTCTTCTGCCCGAGACTAAAAATGAGGATTTGTTTTTCAAAATGGGGCCTTCTACCATTAACCTGGAAGATATTAACCCAATACCCCCTTCCCCATGGTAATCTTCTTTGTGACCGTCTTTCATGTTCATCTCAATTACAGATGACAATCTTCCCCCAAAACGGGATGGGAAGCCACCCTTAGTCAACTCCACACTTTTTAGTGCATCACCATTAAACAGGGAGAAAAAACCGAACAGATGATAAGCGTTATAAACCACGGCGTCATCAAGAATGATCAGGTTCTGGTCTGGCCCACCACCTCTTACATAAAGGCCACTGTTTCCTTCGCTCCCACTCTGAACGCCAGGCATAAGCTGTAAAACTTTTAGTACATCTTTCTCCCCAAGAAGTGCAGGGATATTTTTAATCTGGCTGATCGGTACTTCAATGACACTCATTTGTGGTACTTCAGAAATTTTTTCGTAACGGCCCGCTACAACTTCTACTTCTTTGAGCATGCCATCGGGAGTTAAATCAATATTAAGCTCAATATTTTGTTGCAAAAGCACCTTGCGGACCTCTGTTTTAAACCCAACATAAGAATAAATCAATAAAACAGTGTCTGTTGCCGGTAGCGTTATGGAGTAAAAGCCGTAATTATTGGTGGTAGTGCCTGACTTAATCTGGGGCTGGTAAACATTTACCCCAATTAGCGATTCACTGCTGCCTTGCTCACGCACATATCCACTGATAGTAAATTTGTTTTGTGAATATAGCACCGAAGAGCTTCCTAACAATAAAAGGAGGCAATAAAAATTTTTCATAAAATGCATCAATTTACCGGCAAGTTAATTGAAGTTTTAGAAATAAAATACAAAAAGTTTAAGAATAAATGAAAATAGTATTATTATTATATTCATAATACTTTTTAAAGATTATGGGGATATTACAAATTAAGTGTTCTGTTATAGGATGAATGATCCCAATACCCTCCTAAATTGGTAAAAATCAAAATTGGTACGGCAAAATATTTTTAAATACCGCTCCAAGTTAATTTTCTTTAGAGAGAGCGGTGATATTTAAAAAGGGTTGGTCCGTACGAAAAAGATAAAGTTCACAATTTGAGGGCAACAGTTCAAGATGGCCGCAATTCAATTATTCTCAAAAAACTGACTTTCGCAAAATTAAAATGCCTTTGTTAGATTAAACCAGGTATCAATATTTATTGAATATTAATTCTCTTGTCCATCTGCCTTTCTATTACTTTCTGGAGAGTTTTTCTATTTCTTTGGCTACGATTTCACTCTCTGCATATTTGGTATCTGCTGCTTTCCGATCCTTTTGTGAAAGGCCATGTGCTTCAGCCATTAATTTTTTATATTGATCTTGTAATTTCTCCAGTGGTGTTTTTTTCTTGAATATGCTAAACATAGATATTTTATTATCGCCAACTTATATAGATAGAGCTGTTGTAACATGCCAAGGTTTATTTTGTTTCCGATTATGCGGCAATGGAATGGTGCCTGTTTGCACCGAACAAATAACCTAATAATCAAATGAACGTCATTTTTTAACAGATACAAACCCTGCCTCCTTTTGCAATGCTTCTAAGGCTGCTGTCAGATAAACAAAAGGCGCATTCCAATTTATAGCTACCTCATTGGAAGCATAGGAGCATGCATCATCAATAAATACTTCATCTGGATAAGCGGAGGAATATCCCGGGCACTTATCTTGTTGTGGGGCATTTGCATTAGGACCGCCAACAAGCAAACCTGGTACTGGGGTATCATTTCCATAGGCAACAGA
>JALZND010000473.1 GCA_030857845.1 Bacteroidota bacterium
GCCTACCCTGGATAGTTTATTGCTCCAAGCCCACAACTTAACGTTTTACCAGGGCCAACTTTTTAACGAAACTACTGGAGCCACGCTTATGCTTGTTTCTATTCAGAAGGAAATTTTAAATTCTGAAAACAGGCAGATACTCATTGCGGATATTTTGGCTGCCGGCGAGGCTTTTTCAGACGCCACTGGCATTAAACTCCATTATTCAGGGCTTCCCTTTATTAGATCTGTGTTGATGCGCAAAGTAAAACAGGAGCTCAACCTTTTCCTGTGCTTATCATTGGTTGTTACAGCTTTGATATTGTTTTTTTTCTTCAGGTCTTTGCAAGCCGTAATTTTTCCGCTTTTGGTTATTGGTGTGATGGTGGTTTGGTCCATGGGCACACTGGTGCTCCTTGATTATAAAATTACAATCCTGTCGGGTTTGATTGCACCTATTATTGTGGTGATAGGTATCCCGAACTGTATATATCTGCTCAATAAATATCATCAGGAATACAGCAAACACGGCAATCAGATCAAGGCATTGAGCAGGATCATAAGAAAAATAGGATTGGTTACCCTCATTACTAATTTTACAACAGCAATTGGTTTCCTGGTTCTTGCTTTTACTGATATCATTATTTTACAAGAATTTGGAATAGTAGCAGGAATCAACATTTTAGGGACTTTTTTTGTAAGTATTATCTTGGTGCCTGCTGTTTTTTCCTACTTACCACCTCCAAATAACAGACAATTAAAACATCTGGATTTTAAGGTTCAGGACAAAGCACTCACATCGTTAGACCTGCTGGTACATAGGCATAAATACAACATACTTCTTTCCTTTGGGATTATTTCCATTATTTCCATCATTGGAATTTATAAAATTGAATCCGTTTCCTATATGGTAGACGATATTCCAGAAGGCTCACAGGTAAAACAGGATTTGAATTTTTTTGAAAAAAATTTCAATGGAGTAATGCCCCTGGAAGTAATAGTTGATACAGGGAAAAAAAGGGGTGTGATGAAAATTGAAAACCTGAGAAAGGTAAATGAATTAGAAGAATTCTTATCTGACAACAGGTACATTTCAAAACCACTGTCCATGATTGGTTTAGTTAAAGCTTCACGGCAGGCTTTTTATAACAAAAACCCCCGTTTTTACGACATCCCAAACAACCAGGACAAAAATTTTATCTTTAGCTACCTTCAGGGGCAGTCGGTAGGCAATGAGTTTATAAATTCTTTTGTAGACAGCACCAGGCAGATAATGCGGGTGTCACTTAAGGTGGCAGATATTGGGTCAAATAAAATGGATTCATTGGTGCACCAGGTTATTGAACCGGAAATTTCCAGGATTTTTGCCGGGTCTGATATAAAGGTGAACATTACAGGCACTACCTTACTTTTTGTAAAAGGCAATAAGTTCCTTATAGAAAACCTCCAGATGAGCTTGATATTGGCTTTTGTTATCATTTCAATTATCATGGCCTTCCTGTTTCAAAATATAAGGATGATCATTTTGTCCTTGGTCCCAAATATAATCCCCTTACTAATTACAGGAGGAATTATGGGATATTTTGGTATAGCCCTAAAACCCAGTACAGCGCTGATATTTAGTATTGCCTTTGGGATTTCAGTGGATGATTCCATCCATTTTTTAGCAAAATACAGGCAAGAACTTTTTAGCAATAAATTCTTTGTGCCGGTGGCAGTAAGCAATAGCATCAGGGAGACGGGCCCCAGCATGATCTATACTTCCATAGTATTATTTGCAGGATTTGTGATCTTTGCAGGCTCGGAATTTGGCGGAACTGTAGCATTGGGCATTTTAACTTCTACTACTTTACTGTTTGCTATGATTACCAACCTGGTACTGCTGCCAGCCCTTCTTTTGATTTTTGATGATGGCAAAAGAAGTAATGATGAACGACCCTTGATTGAGCACTACGACGAATTTTACCAGGAAGATGAAGATGAGGAAATAGATATTGATTTGTTACAGCTTGAAGATTCTGCTGTAGATAAAGGCGATCAACCTGAAAGTTTTTAGATTTAAAGCTTTACCAACAAGATATTTATATATAATCCTTTAACTTTTTTAAGTTTAAAGTTAATTTTGAACTAGTTTTGCTGTTTATAAATTATACCCTAGACCAATCAGGTTTTTTATTATATAACACAGGTTCGGGATCCTAAATTTACATGAGGATGAAGTACAACGAGTATAAAAATTTGAATTATGCTGAAGTAGGGAAAGATATACTTGGCTATTGGAAAAAAAACGATATTTTTTCAAAATCAATATCCAGTAGAGAGGGAAACCCCACCTTTACCTTTTTTGAAGGGCCACCTTCAGCCAATGGCACCCCAGGAATACACCATGTGATGGCAAGGGCGGTAAAGGATATTTTTTGCAGGTACAAAACTTTAAAGGGCTTTCAGGTAAAAAGAAAAGGAGGGTGGGATACACACGGCCTGCCAGTGGAACTTCAGGTTGAAAAAGAACTAGGCATAAGCAAAGAAGATATTGGTAAAAAAATTACAGTTGCCGAATACAACCAAAAGTGCAAGGAAGCTGTAATGAAATTTAAGCATGAGTGGGATGACCTTACTGAAAAGATGGGTTATTGGGTGGACCTAGACGACCCTTATATAACTTTTGAAAAAGATTATATGGAGAGCCTATGGTTCCTCCTGAAGAAATTCTATGATAAAGGACTTTTATATAAAGGGTATTCCATTCAACCATATTCCCCAGGTGCGGGAACTGGATTAAGCTCTCACGAGCTTAACCAGCCTGGATGTTATAAAATTATTAAAGATACCTCTGTGGTAGCTCAGTTTAAGCTCAAGGGTTCAGAAAATGACTTTATACTTGCCTGGACCACAACTCCCTGGACCCTTCCTGCCAATACAGCTTTGGCCATTGGCGAAAAAATTACCTATGTAAAAGTAAAAACATTCAACCCATACACTTTTCAACCGGTCAATGTGATCCTTGCAAAAGACAGGTTCTCTTCATTTTTTAACCCTAAAGCTGCAGACCTAAAAGTTGAGGAATATAAAGAAGGCG
>JALZND010000112.1 GCA_030857845.1 Bacteroidota bacterium
GTATAATCCAAACAAGCTGTTAAAAGGTTCAAACAGCAGCTCTTCTAATTCAAATTTTGGATATAAAGTATTATTTTGGTCCTTTGAAAGACTTCCTAATTCAAGATATGTATCACTGGTGGAAACCGGAAAATAACCAAATGTTATGGCTTCGGCAGGACTGTACCTTGCAACCAGTTCAAGTTTTACAGGCCCTTCATTAGCTTTTATAAAAGATTGTAATAATATTTCATCACCAATGGGATATATTTGCTGATCACTATACTGTCCACTAAACCCAATATCTACATTAAAACCCAGGGCTTGAACAATTTCTTTTAAGCTTGGTTCCTGACTTTCATCTTGCCCTTCTGAACTTAATCCATAAAGGTCAATGGAAATTAATTCACTTTCCGGGTCATTGGATTTTAAAACCAATAATGATTTTGTTATCCCTGAATATAAAGAAATATATTGTATTTTAAGTGTTATAGCCTCATTAGGAGCTATTTCCAATATTTCTTCATTAGAGTTTATTACTTTAAAAGCTTTATTGGCATCATCCAAAATACGGGGTTCCACTAGGAGGGATGAGGCTCCCAGATTTTTTATTGTTACGGTTTCAATCCCAGATGGGTTTTCTTTGATGCTGCTGAAGAACAATTTATTTTTATCAACTTCTATTTTTGAAGGCCCGGCAGTTTCACCCGGTAAGACTTCAAGGAATATTTTATAGGTAGCTCCTTCAGCATAATTGGCATTGGCAAAAATTTCTGATATATAAATGCCCGGTTCAATTTTGGTTGTTTCAATTACAAAATTTTGTATTGTGCCCGATAAGGATTCGTAATTTTCAATAGAAGTATCATTAATTGAAATCCAGGGTATTGTTTTTCCTTCAGGTGAAGTGGCAGTAAAAAATATCTTTGATATTAAATTGTCAGATGCGGTTACTGTATTCTTTAAAATGATACTTTTGCCATGATTTAATATCAAAGAATCATATTTTTTTTCAAATGAAAGCGTTGGTACAGGCTTATCCAATGGTATCACTTCAATAGCAGATATTTTGGGCTGATCTACCTTTGAAACGAAGTCTATATTTAACGCCCCATCTCTTACTACAATATCAAAATCCATAATTGAAGCAGCCATGGCACCCACTTCTTTATAAATATCGTAGTTTTTCAATTCAGCGGGCCCACCCTCTATATTTACATCAAATACTCTTTTAATGAGTGCCCCGGTCTCACCTCCAATGGCACCCCAGTATATTTCAGCAAAATGCAGCCTTACCTGGTATCTTCCATTACCTACAGGTATGTTGTAAGAAAAAGAATTGTCCCCCGGTTCAAGGCTTCGCTCAGATATATAAATCTCATCGAGGTGTGTATTTTTTATTTCGGGGATTTTCTTGTTTGAAAACGCTTTGCTTTTAGTAAAGTAAATGTCCTTTTGAAATGCTATGCCTCCAGCTACAAGAGCTTCGCCGCCTGCGTTTATCCTTATAATATTAGGGTCAGGTACATTGAGTGTGATAGGTAGAACTGCCAATGGTAAATCTTCTGCTTCAGCTAATAAATTATATTTATATGTTCCAGGCTTAAGGTCTGTAGCATCCAGGGTTATATGGATGAATTTTCCCGTTGGGTCAACTATGTTGGCTGCATCTGAAGCACTGATTTTTATCCAATCAGGAAATGATTCTTTTTTAATGGCATATTTTAGGTTGTTGTTCAGCGTCCATATTATAGATTTAAACACAACTGAGGTTCCTTTATCTAATGTATGCTCAATATTTGTGGGTGAAAAACCTAAATTATCAGAGCTTTGACTTATATAGCTCCTTTTAAATGCTGATTTAAGGGGCATGTCCCAATACATGCCACCATGCGTTACATAAAAATTGTTGTTGATTATTTTTGCTACTGGTGCCAAAAGGTTTTGTGGTAAGGGAGGAAGCTCTTCCCACTTGTTTTTGGCAGGATCATATTGTGTAATATTGGGCAATATTTTCCTGTCGTTTTCATTTCGGCCACCTACAATTATTATTTTTCCATCAATAACAATAGTTCCTGGCTCAAAATGTGACCTAGCCAGGGGAAGGTCTGCTTTTCTAGACCATTTATCTGTCAATGGATCATATTCATGCACGAAATGCAGGTCTTGCCATTCTTCATCGTGCCCATATTGCCCTCCAATTGCATAAATTTTCCCCGCAATTGCAGCTCCACTTAAGTGGTTCCTTGGAAATGGCAAGTTGGCTAAACCCTTCCAGCCTTTTTGCTGATTTTCCAAATCTAAAACATAGTGAACTTTATTATTGCTTTGGCGGTCAGGTTTAAGCCCTCCAAATACATGAAGGAAATTCCCGCATTTAACAATGGCATGTGATGCCATTTCTTCTGGAAGTTCAGGACCATAGGACCAGGTGTCATTCTGGCTGTTGTATATCTGAACGGTTTTGATAGCTGCTCCCGGACTATTTCCGGCAAATCCTCCAGTAATCCATATGTTTTTATCAACTACTGCAGTTCCTGTATGGGTTACTGCAATGGGCATGTCTTTAACAATTTTCCACGGACTCACATCAGACCCTAATAAGGCTGGATCAAAAACTTCCGTTTTGGAGCTTATTTTAAGTATGGTGCCATCAAATTCTGTGAAACCAGAAAATATATAGATCTTGCCATCAACTAAGGCGTTTAGAGCCTCAACACGGGGATGGGATGATTCTGCTAGTTTTTCCCAATTTTGGGCATTCGAAAATATTGGGGTAAAAAGAATGAAAAAAATAAAATGCAGGTTTTTATAAAGCTTAACAAGCAATGTTTCAGTTTTCATTTAAAAGTTTACCAATTGAACTATAAATTTTAATGTTAAAAAGGCTTTTAATTATTTATAGAGTTGGAATTGAATAAAGTACAAAAAAATCAATTATCGATATAAAAATAATTCAATAATTTCGCTGTATTTTAAATCCTGCCAAATATATCATTTTTTTGGTTAAAGAAGAAGCTTGGTTTAACCGTCCTAGGCTATAAATAAACAACAGCTTGTGTTTTGGTATAGGATTTTTGAACATAAATTTCAAATGTTTTGCTTTATTATTTGAAGTAGAATAAATATTTATAAAAAAACTTGTAAATATGCCGTAATCAGCTCCTTTATTTTTTTATATAATATCTAAAAAAAATTTTCCATAGGGTTATATATAACAAAAAAAATGCGAAGAGGTATAATCCCTTCGCATTCCTATATAATTTATCTGGATGAAATCAATCTTTAACCATTTTAAAAGTTAATTTATTAAAATGATTCACCAAAGTAACCATGTAGATGCCTTTTTTCATATCATCCACATTAAGCATCAATTCATTTTCACCTGCATCGATTTTTGAAGTAAAAGATTTTAGCAACTGCCCATTTAAATCATTAACATATATTTGAATGGTATTTTCTGCCTGTGCTATAAAGCTTACAGAAAGTTTTTCCTGAACGGGATTAGGCCAGAATTTTGCACCTACAAATTCCACTTTTTGCTTAAGTTTCTTTGTTGGTATTAAATTTACTGAAGCCACATCATCTGCATAAGTAGTGCCATTTGATCCGTTCCAAGAAAATACATCGACTTCTGTATTTTTGTTGTTTGGTTTGTAAGTCAAATTCCTTAACTCTTCTGTATTGATTTCCTGTCCTGCAATAACTTCGCTTCCTTTTATAACAAGCTTCCCAGACAATGGCAATGTTACTATTTTAACTATTTTTAAATGATGGCCATTATTATCTACAAAAGCAGTTTTAAAATCTTCTTTTATAAATTGATAATAATCACTTTCCGGAATGCTTCTAATGATAGGCATCACTTTTGGTGCTTGACCATTATAATTTACAGTGTTCTTGATAAGAAAGGTCACTTTATATGGTATCCCTTCTTTGCCTTGACCATCCAGTTCGCTGTAGGGAGTGGCAGTAATTGTTTTACTGCCTGGAGAAAATCCTTCCCAAACACTCTTCTTTATATATGTATCGCCACCCAGTAAGTATGGTGCATTATTTTCAACATTAAATTTTTGGTTGTTATCCATGCCAAAGACAATACTTCCTTTCGTTTCAGAATCTAAAGAAGCCCTGATGTTCAATTTTTTCAAGTCTACAGGTAGGTCTTTAGCCTCAATTACCATATTATCTTCAAGTTCAACAATGATCTCATCACTATCAGCATCTACAAGGTATAATTTGGATACTGTTGCCAACGTGGCATTGGTTGGAGCATCATCTATTATGGTTATTGTAATACTATTGGTTGTACCTGCTATGCCAATTCCCCCTTTTGCACTAAAGGTAGTTGCACTTATAGTATTTTTTCCAGGTGCAAGGCCGTTGTTCCAATTATGAAAAGTAGCGCCTGTGTTTCCGGCTATTGCATAAGCAGCATAATTCTCAATGCAATATTTTGGGTTGCCATTAAATCCAAATACTACACTTCCGTCAAATTGCTGCGTTACAATTGCATTGATGTTCAACCTGTATAATGGAACTGGAAGATTGCTGGTATATAATGTAGCCCCATTTTGAAGTTCAGTGATTTCCTGTCCGTTGGCAACATTGATCAACTGAAAAGCCGATACTTCAGGTTTTGTGACTGTACTGGATACATTTACATTAAAACTAATTTCCATGAAATTAATATTAGGAGCCGTGTTGGAGCCATTGTCAGTTACCCTAACAGTAATCCTTGAAGTTCCGGAAGCATTTGCTACAGGTTGAATCCTAAGACTTCCCGCCGTATTGGGAGAAGAATATATTACAGTAGGAGTAGGGATCAGGCTGGTATTGCTTGATGCAGCTGAAATCATAATGCTTTGTGTTTCTCCAGGTCCTGCAGTAATTCCTGTGAGATTTACAGTTTGCTGTATTGCATTTATTGAAAGCGTTAAATCTGATACAGTGTTGAGGGTAGGTGCGTCGTTAACAGGAAGCACATCTACAACAAATGATGTAGTTGCTGAATTGTCTGTTGCACTGCCGTTTTCTACTTTTACCGTTATGGTAGCCTGACCGAATTTATTTGCTAATGGCTTGAATTTTAACGCACCATAATTATTTGGAGCAATATATTCAATTGAAGGGTTTGGTATTAAAACAGTATTGTTTGAGGTAGCAGTTACTTTAAGTAATTGACTGTTTCCAGACCCTGCACTGATACCTAATAGCTGAACAGTTTGTGTAGGAGCATCTTCCATTAAATTTTGATTTACAATAGTATTAATTGTTGGAGACAGCAAACTTGCTACACTACCTGACACAACAACTGTAAATGCCCTGGTAAATATATTTACATTAGGTGCATCGTTTGAACCGTTGTCAGAAACCCTGATTGTTATTGTGGAAGTTCCTGTTTGATTTGCCAATGTCGTAAAAACCAGCTTTCCTGTATTGTTAGGACTTGTATATTCAATAGTTGGGTTTGGGATCAATGATGTATTGCTTGAAGTAGCTACTATTGATAAGATTTGGTTTTCCAAGGGCCCGGAAGTAATACCACTTAGGTTTACAGTTTGAGGTGCTGTATTGATAACAAGCGATAAATTTGCTATAGTGTTTAAAGTGGGCGGATCATTTATTGGGTTCACCTTCACTGCAAATGTACGGGTAATTACATTGTTTAAAGTTGCCCCATCTTCTACCTTTACAGTAATGTTAGCAACACCAGATCTGTTGGCAGCTGGTCTATAAGTAATTGTGCCGCTATTATTCGGACTTGTATAGTTTATTTTCGGAGCAGGAATTAAAGTCACATTATCGGATGTGGCGGTAACCACTAAAGTTTGATTGTCCGAGCCTCCTGCAGAAATCCCAGAAAGGTTAATTATTTGGTCTAGGGCATCTTCATTTATTTCAGCAGGATTATTTATTATATTTAAAGTTGGGGCCACATTTACAGGATCTGCAACAGTTACAGTAAAATTCCTGGTTATGTTGTTTATATGAGGCGATGTGCCAGAACCATTATCTATTACCTGTACTGAAATCACCGCAGAGCCTGTTTGGTTTGCTGCTGGAGTAAAAGTTAATGTTCCTGTTGTATTTGAACTACTGTAGCTTATAGTTGGAGTAGGAATTAAAGTAGTATTGCTAGAAGTAGCTTTTACAACCAATGTTTGATTTTCAAATGGACCAGCGTTAATACCCGACAATGATACTGCCTTGGCTGGAGAATTAGAAGCAATCGATAAGTTGGCCAATAAATTTAGCTGTGGTGCATCGTTTATTTCATTTACAGTTACAGTAAATTTTTTACTGATAATATTATTTTCAGCAGCACCATCATTTACAGTTACTGTAAAAGTTGCTACCCCAGAACGGTTTGCTGCGGGTTTAAATATTAAGGTCCCAGTTGCATTTGGGCTTGTAAAGCCTACAGTAATCAAAGGGAACAATGTTGGGTTATCACAAGTTGCTGTAACCGTCAATTTTTGAGATTCACCTTCTCCAGCAGAAATGCCTGACAAATTAATTGTTTGCTCAGGGGCATCTTCGTTAATAGAAGCAGGATTGTTTATATTATTTAAAGTAGGTATTTTATTAACATAATTTAAAGCACCAACGGTTACTGTAAATGTCCTTACGAATGAATTGATATGAGGAGAAGTCCCTGACCCTTCATCTGTGACACGAACAGTTATTGTTGAAGTACCTAATTGGTTTGCCAGTGGTGCAAATAAAATTGAACCTGTAGCATTTGGGCTGGTATAAATTACGGTTGGGTGAGGGATCAAAGCTGTATTACTTGAAGAGGCCGTAATGGTAAGTTTTTGATTTTCAAAAGGACCACTAGATATACCAGATATATTGACTGTTTGAGTACTTGAGTTTCCTTGAATGTTTAAATTGGTGAAAGCATTTAAAGTTGGCGCATCGTTTATCGGGTTAACCGTAACCTGGAATGTCCTTGTTATTGAATTGTTGGTTGCACCACCATCATCAACCCTTACGGTGATATTTGCAGATCCCCATCGGTCTGCTGAAGGTTGATAAACAAGAGTTCCTGTAGTATTTGGACTAGTATAAATAACTTTAGGATGGGGTAGGAGAGTTACGTTATCAGATGTAGCAGTAACTTTTAATGTTTGATTTTCACCTGCACCAGCAGTAATTCCAGAAAGGTTCACAGTTTGTGAAAGGGCATCTTCATTAATTTCTGCAGGATTTGCAATACTATTTAAAGTAGGAGGGTTGTTCGCTATTACAGGAGATGATGTTTTTGAGGCAGTTCTTACCACAAATACCCCAAAGTTGGGATCCGAATGACTTACATTGGAAATCCCATTTGGTTTGTCGGTAGTTGTTAGATTCATTGGTAACCTTAAGGTTCCCCCATTATATTTCCCTGTAATAATGGGCAGACCATTATAATTTTCGACATCCCTGATTTCATATTCTGCTCCAATTGCAAGTATTTTGGATAAATCGACATCTACCGAAGTTAACTCCTGGTGGTTAAAAATAACAATATTGCCTAACCCTTTTTCATATTGATTTGGTTTGATGATTACAGAATTTGAAGGTTTTGAAGTAGAAAATGTACTAGAACCATCATATGGGTACCATTTTTTCCATGTATCATATGTTAAACCATCCATTGAATTAGCTGAATTGGGCGTGTGGTAGGTGTTATTATTCCATGTATAGGAGTTTAAATATTCAGTATTTACATGAAAGTCTACAACTTTGTTACTTCCATATAATGTATTTCCTGTAAAGTTGACTTTTTGCCAATCCTTGATAGAAACTATTGCATCTCCACCAACTACAACGTTGTTCATGAATCCTAATGAACCATTAAGTGAATTGGAAAAATGTACTTGTACATTGTTTCCTTTTGTGGATAAGGATTTATAAAGATAGTTGTTTTTTATGTTTATTCTATCTGCTGCAGTTTCTCCTCCTATGATTATATTCCATGTAGGGGATTTAGCTAATGAACCTGAATTGAAAATAACGTTACCATCTATTTCATAACCTTGTAATCCCCCGTTGACACCATAGATTTGAATGCCTCTTCCAAAGCCCCCAAATATTATGTTGTCTTTGATGTATTTTGTGCCGGAGTCATTTTGTGTATAGATACCATGTCCATGACCACGATCGGAACCTTGCCATCCATTGTTATAAATAATGTTTCCATATATTTCTGAATTTGTGGCGCCTTTCCAAAAGCCGATTCCAATCCCAACAACATCTCTTATTATAAGGTTTAGGAGTTTAACGTTATTTCCTACAACATGAATTCCGGTATTTGTATATAAATCTCGGGGAGAACTTCCTGGCAAAGTCGATATCCTATTGTTGCCCGAATTAATTACCTGAAAGCCATAAAAGGTAGTATAGCTACCTTCAACAGTTAAGGTTCTTCCATCGGTTAGGTTAATGCTTCCATCTAAAATTGCCATTTCACCGGGATACTGGGCAACGACGATATTGGCACTGGTACTGCCATTCAATTTCGAAATAAAATGACCTTTGTATACACCTCCGTGAAGCCATAGTGTATCCCCCGGAGCGCCTTTAGTACCAGAAAACGCAGTAACAATATCCCATGGATTATTTGAACTACCCTCTCCTGATGATTTCCCACTTACCGAAATATGGTAGTTTACTGCAAAAGCCTTGCTGTTAATGAGAAATTGAATTAGTATAAGGACTAAAAAAACTAAACTTTTGCTTAGGTTTCTCTTGTTTATATAAAACCCTATTTTATAAATAAGGCTTTTAAGTGAAAAATTTTGTATGACATTTTGAGATTGCTGAATCATTACCTTGAAATTTTATTTACGCTATATTTTCTATCTATTCAAAGGTAATAGCTTCAATTTCAGCAAATTTTGGTTTTTTTTTCCTTTACTTACACATTTGAGGTTCTAAGGAGTTTATTCATTTTAGAAAATTACTAAATTAACTTATTGAAATTTTACATAATTATTTTAACAATTTTATAAATAAATATACTTAGAATAATCATTTTTTATTGATAACATTAAAATGAAAATTCGGATTATCATATATCATGCCAATAAGTGGCGATTTATTATTTTTACATGGTGAAACGAAAAGTTGTTTTAGTTTAATCGATAAAGTAGATATTTTAATTTCGAATAAAGAAAGGTATAGATATAAAAAAAATGATTTTTATCATTTTGAAAAAATATTTCTAACAATGATTTAAAAATGATATTGAGTGAAAACATAAAATCCATTCTTTCAGCGGAAGTGAGGTTTTTACAGAAAAATGAAAATAATGATTATTAAAAATTCTGATACAAAAATAAACCGGTGTTTATTGATTTTTTAAGCAAACCTTTACATGACAAAGTTAAAATAGTTAAGATGATATCGTTTAATATTCTTTTAAAAAAATCATTTACTTATTAGAAATATAAAATGATTGGCTTCTTAATGAATTTACATAATTACAAAATACTTTATTTACAAAGTAAGCAGTAAGCTTTAACTTTAGAAAATTAATTTTAACATAACCTCTTTTGATGTTTAATACTTAACCACATTGGAGTTTTTTACTGATTGACCATTACCTATGAAATTGCACATATTATGTA
>JALZND010000113.1 GCA_030857845.1 Bacteroidota bacterium
CTCAACGGTATCGCTTGCATTGGCTTTTCTTGTTTCCAAAAGGCTAATAACGGTTAGAAACAACATGATGGTAATTGTAATAAAGGATTTTTTCATATTTCCAGGTTTTGATGGATTTAAGAATGTATATATGATACCCTCCTCTAAACGAACAACTTGTCCTTTTTAGTTCCATTCACAAATTTTATCCAAAATAATTCCATAAAATATCATATTTATCATTTGAAGCATATTATTTTAGAAATTTTTTCGCCGCACCAATCCTTAAAATACATTTTCGTGCTTTAGTGCTTTAAATCACATATATAAAAAAAGGAATGATTAAGGCAAAACTTTAAATAGCACAAAAGATCATTATTATATGCATACAAACCTATTCCTTTAAATTTTAAAAGAATGTTAATTTAATACGAAATATTGCATTTAAAATATCCGGTATTAAAGTTCGAATAAAGCCTAAGAAACAAAATCATAGATAAAAAAAATTATATTTCCCTTAATATTTAAAATTTTATTACCTTAAAAAAAATCAATTATTCTTCTTGATTATCTTTAAAGGATTTTCAAATAATCATTACTGAACAAAAGTTAATGAAGGCAGAAATCCATAATATTTTATTATTAAGATATGTAACCTTATCCTTATTAATTTCATGGGGGATTTCTGCTAATGCACAGTTTATAAAATACGATTTTGATATATATAATACAAAGGATGGACTCTCGTACAATAATATCCTTAGTATTGCTCAAGACAAAAAAGGATTTATATGGCTTGGAACAGCAAATGGCCTTAACAGGTTTGATGGACACGACTTCAAAGTCTTTAAGCACCAGGAAAACAACCCCAATTCGATAATCAACAATAACATCAATTCACTTTTTGTAGATGACGATGGCTCTATTTGGATAGGCACAAACAATGGCATTTGCAGGTATCATCCTGATACAGAATTTGTAGAACATTTTCCCATTGATTTTACTGATAATACAAAACTTAATGGCGCACATGTCACTTCCATTCAAAAAGAAGCTAATGGGAGTATTTGGGTTACTTATATTGGAAGCGGCATAGATGTAATTAAACCAGGTGAGGCAGATATTTTTCACTACACCATACATCGCGAAGATGAATTTAAATTACAGAACGACCTTGTAACTTCATTGATTTTAATGCAGGATGGGAATAAGTTAGTTGGCACTTTCAATGGGTTACAGGTCATAGATAAAAATTATAAAGTTTTAACAGACCAAGAGTCTTTACAAAAATATCCCTGGATCCAAACCATTGAGGGTTCTATTTTATCAATGGTATTTTCGAAAAAAGAAAATGTTTTGTGGATAGGTTCAGAAACACATGGCTTATATAAAATTGATCTAAAAACCAATTCAGTAAGGAATTTCAACAAAGAAAACAGTGAACTTGGGTCCAATCAAATCCTTACCATTACTGAAGACTCACAAGGACATATTTGGGTAGGGAGTGATGCTACTTATCAATATACTAAAGAAAGCGGCAAATTAGTTTGGTATACACAACATGGCATGTTTATTAAAAATCATACAAATACTGTTTTCGAAGACAAGAACAACAACATATGGATTGGAACATCCCGTCTTGGCGCAATAAAGTACAACCCACAGGATACAAAGATTTTCCATTATCATAGCAATCAGGGCAAAGGCAGTTTGAAGAGCGACGAAATTTTATCTTTTAATGAGGACGGTGATGGAAATATTTGGGTAGGAACAGGTGGCGCTGGTTTAAATATAATGAAGAAAGGCAACAAAGGCTTTGAACCAGCACCATTGAGCGAAAAGTTTATTTCACAAACAATAAAATGTATTTATAAAGACCATGAAGGGTATTTCTGGATGGGCACATGGGATGGAGGTTTAATAAAGTACCACCCCGTGAATCATACGCTTGAACAGTTTCACCCTAACAAAAAAAATTTTAAAAGCAGGCATGTCTGGACTATTGCAGGTGATAAAAATGGAAATTTATGGCTAGGAACTTTAAGGGATGGACTGATAAAGTATTCACCAAAAACAAATTCCAGCAAATATTATACATATAACCTTAACGACACAAGCTCATTGGTAAACAATGACGTACTTGCAGTCTTTATGGACTCCCGAGACATATTGTGGGTAGGTACCGCCAATGGGATCAGCATTCTGATGCCAGGGAAAGAAACTTTCAAAAACAAGTTCAAGTTCAAGACAAATAGCTCCCTGCCAAACAGTGTAATTCTCAGCATTTTAGAAGATATAAATGGAAAAATATGGTTAGGCCTAAACGGAGAGGGGATAGCAATATTGGATATCCAAGGTGAGGATATTACAGTTGAAAAAATCATAAACGAAAAAGATGGTTTGCCTAGCAAAAATGTTACGGCAATGCAGTCAGACCCACAGGGCAATATTTGGTTGAGCTCATTTAATGGACTTGCAAAAATGAACCCTCATGACTTCTCTGTATTAGAGACTTCACAATTAACCGCCCTGCAAGGGACAGAGTTCCTACCCAATGCCAGTTTTAGATCCACAAATGGTGACATATTTTTCGGTGGGATCAACGGGTTCCACATGTTCCAACCGGATAGTTTAAATTCCGGCTCCACTAGTGCAAAAGTTAAATTTACTTCTTTAAAAATATTCAATGAGGAAGTTTCCCCAAAAAATACATACGAAAAAAGAAATGTGTTGTTAAAATCCATAATTGATGCTGACCAAATAAATCTCTCTCATAAGGATTATTCCTTTACAATTTCCTTTTCTACATTGATGTACAGTGGACAAAATAATCTCAGGTATGCATATTTTCTTGAAAACTTAGACAAGGATTGGCAGTATATAAATGGTGATCGACGTTTTTTACATTATACCAATTTATCCCATGGAGAATATATCCTGCATGTAAAAGCTTCTTCTGATGGAAAAAATTGGCCCACAGAGGCGACATCCATAAAAATTATTGTGACGCCTCCCTGGTGGGGAACTTGGTGGTTTAAAATTTTCGGGTTTCTGCTGTTGGCATCAACTTTTTTCGGGTTTTATTATGTAAGGGTAAACTTTTTCAAAAGCCAAAGCAAAAAGCTTGAGGATATTGTGACCATTAGGACCTTTGAACTAAAGAAATCAAACAATGAAATTTATTCCCTTCTTGAAGAAGTGGCAAACCAAAAGAATAAAATCGAGACAAAAAACTATGAGCTTCAAGAACTTAACGAAGAATTAAGCGCACAAAGGGACAGCCTAGAATATAAAAGCATGGAATTGGTAAAGGCCCAACAAAGGCTTCAGGAAGTCAATACCAGCCTTGAAGTACTTGTAGATAAAAGAACACAAATTTTAAATGATACCCTTCAGGAACTAGAAACGTTTTTATATCGTGCTTCACATGATTTGCAAGGGCCCATATCAACGATGAAAGGCTTAATCTCCTTGAGCAACCTGGAACATAGTGCCGGAATAACCGATAAAAAATATACTGAGCTGTACAAATCAGCAGTAATCAAATTGGAGCAGGCATTGAAAAACCTCATGCAGAAACATACCATTCAAAAAGCAACCATAACTTTTGAAAGTTTTGGCAAAGCCTCATTATGCAACCTGGTGAACGAATCGATGCTTGAAATCAAGCACCTTCGTGAAGAGGATTTTGAAGTCATCATTGAAGATGATATTTTCTTTAAGACCGACCGTACCATGTTGTCAATCATCCTTACAAATCTTGCAGAAAATTCCTTTTTGTATAGCAAAAGAGCTGAAAACCAAAAAGTAAATTTAAAATTCGAAAGCAAAGGTGGTGATATCAAGATCTGTATCATGGATTATGGAATAGGAATTAAAAAGAAGATCCAGGACAAGATTTTTACAATGTTTTTTAGGGGAAGCGAATTATCCACAGGCAATGGCCTTGGGCTTTACCTTGTTAAAACAGCTTTAGATAAGGTGGGAGGAACCATAGAGCTGGATTCTGAAGAAGAAAAATATACTAAATTTGTGGTAACACTGCCCCAAGGAAACTTACCTAATATCAGATAAGGAATTGTATCTCAAACAATTAAATTAATCCTGCCAAAAGAATTTATGTAGGCTAAATCTTTAGTTGGCAAAAATCTCTTTTTACCTGTAAGAAGAATAACCTTTTAGTATCATTTTAGTATAGTTATATAATTGTATTTCCAAATGCCAAAAGATAACCAAAGCTTACTGTACTGTTAGGAAGGGATTATTTGATTTATGAAAAATATAAAAAATTTTATTAGCCTTAATGTAGAAGAAAAATCGAAGTTTATTGAAGAATATGGCATTTTTTTAATGGACAGGAAAAGTGGGAACAGGAGAATATTTCTTTATTCCTTTAAGAATATGTTTTGCGAAATATGGAACTTAGAATTGTTGGACCACAATGAAAAATTAGTCACTGATTTGAAATTATTCAAAAGCAGGGAGTATTTAGAGCCATATTTAACAGATATCAATATCGATCAGTTGTTTTTATGATTTAAATAGTTTTTTGATAAACGAAAAGAGGCTGTCTCAAATGCAAGAGCAGCCTCTTTTTTATGGTATATTATTAATTATCAAGGGCATCTATTTTAAACTTAAGAGAATAATTTTAAGATTTTGTAAAAATAAAGCTATTATTCCCCCTCTCTAACAAAGCCTCTTTTAGACTTATAAAAAACTTAATCTTGCTGCCGCTTTGCCGCCTCTCGGGCTTGCCTCCTAAAAAAGCCCCTAAAGAGGAAGTTATGTTGAAGCGCTTCCATATTTTGGTCCAATTTATCTGTTCCAGACTCCAGGTTTTGCATTGTATTTCTTAATGAATTGGCAAATTGTTGGTCATTTAACAGCATCCCCATGCTATTGTCGGAAGTTGTAAGTTTGCTGCTGGCCTGGTTTAGGTTGCCCGTAATTTCCTGTGCTGTAGCGGTTGTCTGATGAAGCTGTTGAACGGAAGCCTTTAATTGTTGAAAAACAACAGTATCTGTAAAAAGCTGGTTTGCAAGGCCATCCGCATTATTTAGCTTGGAGCTGAATCTTGATAGTGCTCCAGTTGCCTTAACTGAATTTTGCGATACCTGCTCCATATTGGTAATCACATCTTTAAAATTGGAGGCTACCTTTGGGTCAGTTAGCAAGGCGCCGACAGTGCCTTCGCCTTGGAGGATTTTTGCTGAAAGTTCTTTGAAGTCGCGAGTGATACTTACCAGGTTTTCATTGTTTTCCTGTAGGGTAGCCATCATATCTTCGGTATCCAGGGAAGCTTCGGTTGCCAATAAATCACCATCTTCAACATAAGGTGCATCAGGGCTCCCTCCTTCTATTACTAGTATCCTATTGCCTATCAGCCCTTCAGAACTTATCCTAACTTTGGAATCTTTGCGGATAAATCGTTGAACGCCCTCTTCGATCCTCATGGTGATTTGAACCTGGGAAAGGCCATGAAATGTAATGCCCCTTACGGTGCCAACTTTCACACCGGAAAACCAAACATTATTTCCTTTTCTTAAGCCTGCAACATCATCAAAAACCGCTATTACATTTAAGGTGCTTTGAAACCTTCTTTGCTGGCCACCAAGGATAAAAATACCTGCCACAAAAATTATAATCCCTAAGAGCACAAAAATACCCACTAATACTGATCTTTTATTTCCAGATGCATTCATAATCTATTATCTAATAAGTGTAAAATTTTTTAATTTATAAAATGCCTGTTGCCCTTACAGTGGAGGGCAAAAACAATCATTCAATAAAGTTGTATTCATGAAATTGTTTAATGCGCTCATCTTCAGCATTTCCAAAAACTTCAGTAAATGAACCGCTATGTTGAAATTGCCCATCAAGCAAGATTACTACCCTGTCACCAGTTGCTTTGGCACAAGTAAGGTCATGGGTAATGATGATTGAAGAAGTATTGAACCTTATTTGCACCTCATTAATCAAATTGTTGATATCAATACAAGTTATGGGGTCCAACCCAGCTGTTGGTTCGTCGTAAAGCATGATTTCAGGCTCTAATATCAAAGTACGTGCTATCCCTATCCTTTTCCTTTGCCCGCCAGAGAGCTCGGAAGGCATTTGATTTATTGTTTTTAAAAGGCCTACGGCATCTAGGATCATCTCTACATTTTTATCAACTTCTTTTTGGGTCATGTGCTTATTATGCCTTTTCAATGGGAACTCCAAGTTACCACGTACCGTCATACTATCGTATAAGGCACTATTTTGAAAAGAAAACCCAATTTTTAATCGAATTTTTTCCATTTCTTTAGGAGTGACCTTGAGTACGTTTTTCCCAAGCACATTTACTACCCCTTCATCTGCCTTTAACAGTCCGGCAATAATTTTTATCAATACGGATTTTCCCGTACCGGACCTCCCCAAAACCACAAGGTTTTCCCCTTGAAATAAATCTACATCTACCCCCTTCAAAACATCAAAATCATCAAAGGATTTTTTAAGACCTTTGATAGAAATGACTTTTTTATCATAATTTATTTTTGGCTGTTCCTTTTTCATACATGATCAAAATATACCACTGGCTTGAACTTTTGGTTAAATTCTTTTAAATAATAAGTAGGATTATTGTTTATAAAGCCCTTAATGCATTAATAACCTGAAGGGCCAAAAGTTCTTCAACAAAAATTAAGAACATAGCAGTTACCACTGAGGTATTTGCTGCCCTTCCAACACCTTCGGTTCCCCTGGACGAATTATAGCCTTTGTAACAACCCACTATTCCAATAGTAAAACCGAAAATAAAAGATTTAACCACAGAAGAAAATACGTCCAAAAAAGTAATGGCTTCAAAAACCTGAACGAAAAAGGTCGTAAAACTGGTTGCTTCATTTTGGTAAACGTTGATAAAAGCACCCATTAAAGCCACAAATGCAGTATAAAATGTAAGCACCGGCACCATAAAAGTTGTTGCCAGCACCCTCGTCACCACAAGGTATTTAAATGGGTTAATAGCAGAAACTTCCAATGCTTCTATTTGTTCTGACACTTTCATGGATCCAATTTCAGCACCAATTTTAGAAGCTACCCTTCCTGATGCAATAAGGGCGGTAACAAGTGGGGCCATGGCACGTACTATTGCCACAGACATAAGGGCGGGAAGCCATGATGTGGCACCAAATTCTTCTAACGATGGCCTGGATTGGTTTGTGAACACTATTCCTATAATAAAACCAGTTAAGGAAATAAGGGGCAGCGACCTTACGCCTAGTTCAAAACATTGGGTCACTATCTCCCTAAATTCATAAGGAGGAAATAATACTTCCTTAAAAAACCTCATTACAAAAGAGAAAATGTCGTTAAGCTTTATTAAACCTCTATCAATTTTCTTTGAAACAACATTTCCTCCTGATCTCATACAAGGTCTTTTTATTCTTGAAAAAGTTTAATTATGATTTATAATTTACTTCAGGTATTGTACCTAAAACCATCTTTAATAGTTACATTGTTCTTAAGTTTATTCAATTTAAGAAACAAACAAAAATTAGGGACAGGCAAGGAAAAGATTTTTAACACCAGATCAAAATTAATCATTAAATAAAGTATTAATTCAACAATGACTTTACGTTTACGTTTAAAATTTTTTTACGTTTGCAATCTTATTGCAAAAATATTGAACTGTGCCTTACCTTAAAAATATATTTGCCTGTATTTTTATACTTTTTGCTCCGTCCCACTATATGCTCAAAAAGATCAATTCAGTATGCAAGGAAACTGTAAAAAGCATTTTGGAGAACCTCTTGTTGAGAAGGGGCATATACCATATACAGGTTATGAAGCAATTCTTTTAGCTCCAGCAGCGAAGGGTGCGGGTTAAAATTCTCAATAACATTATCCTGTCGCAAGGGTTAAAAACAAACCTTGTTTTTATCTCATTGATTATCCCTTTTCAGGAAGTACAAGGTAAAGCCTGCTTTGGGGTCCAACCATTCATGATAGATACTAAAGCCGGCATTTATATAAAAAGGCAGGTTCTCTAAAGAAGAAGTTTCCATGCATATAGGTAATTTTTGTCCTTTTGCTATTTGTATTACCTGAGAAAGCAACTTACCGCCTATCCCCTTTCCTTGCTTTTCTGGTGTTACACCAATAAACCAAAGATAAAGAAAGTCAACTTTTGGATGGTATTTATTAATATAACTTTCCCTTTTTAAAACGGTAATAATTCCGAAAATTCCAAAAACATTCAATACCAACTTAAGTGTTTCTTTTATATCACTTATTCTGAGGGATTTTTTTTGGTGCGGATAAGTAAAAAGTACGGCCCCATTTTTACATTTTGATAAATAAGCACCAGAATGCCTAATACTTGCAAATAATGCATAGCCCATCAGTCCACGGATTCCATCCAATTTTTTTTGCCCTTTTTTTATTATGTAATTGACGCTTTTATTCCTTTCAAAAGATTTTGAAAGAATTGATAAAACTTGATTTTTTTCATTTTTATTAATGGGCAGCATAATTTAAGTTTAAACCGAACACTTTACTATTCACAGATAACATTAACCACAGGAGGTTTTTTAGGCAAAAAAGATTTTTAATATCTATGCGATAAAATCAAAAAAGCCTTGAATTAGAAAATATTAAAACAATTTTAAAATTCATCCATTATATTATTGTGTAAAATTATAACTAAACTAATGTTTTTCATTTATTTATAGCTATTTTCGCACTAAAATTATAATCCTATTTTTTAATTTAATCATACTACAATGAGCATTACAAAAAAGTATCTTAAAAAAGAACCAAAAAGTAAAGTAAGGTTTGCTTTATCTAAAGAATCAGCTAACAGCGCTAAAAAAGTTCAATTAGTTGGGGAATTTAATAACTGGGACAAAGATGCTACTCCAATGAAGAAGCAAAAAACAGGTGAATTTGCAACCACAATTGATTTAGAGACCGGTAAAGAATACCAGTTCAGGTATGTGTTGAACGATGAAAACTGGATCAATGACAATGAGGCTGATAAATATGTCCCCAATGGTACTGGTGATGATAATTCTGTTGTTGTAATTTAATTTTCTATTGTTGCAGAAGGTATGTTTATTGGTAATCAATTTTTTGACCTTTAAATTTAAGCGGAAAGCACACCATAATATTTTTCCAATTGAAAAATCACAATGGTGTGCTTAAGGTTTAAAGTGAAATCCCTTTTAGCACTAATAATTAATCTAAAATTTTATTCTTTTAATTGCTCTTTTTAAATAGTCGATTTAAGAAAATCGATGTCCGAAAAGCCCCACTTCGGACCGCGAAATTCCTATTTCGTGCTACAAATTATATATTTAAATCATTTTTTTTTAGTCAATTTAGGAAAATTGACGTCCGAAAAAGCCCCACTTCGGACTGCGAAATTCCTATTTCGCGCTACACTTATATATAAATGATTTCTTTTTTTTAGTCGATTTAAGGAAATCGACGTCCGAAAAGCCCTTTCGGAATGGCAAAGACCACGAAAACTAAGTTTAACTTTTTGTTTTCTGCCAGTATATACCTGACCAATCAATTGTTT
>JALZND010000474.1 GCA_030857845.1 Bacteroidota bacterium
AAATTCATCATGCATGACTACATAGGAAGTTTTAAAGGCACGGCGCTTTCTGGTATGGCTATTTTTGGTTATCATCTGGATTTGGGTAAATTCCAGGCTGCATGGATCGACTCATTTCACAATGGAACTGCAATGATGTTTTCAGAAGGAAAAAGAGGCAATAATGAAATTTCGGTATTGGGAAGTTATGCTTACGTGACACCAGAAATGGAACAACATTGGGGTTGGAGGACTGATATTGAATTCAAAGACGATGATGAAATAATAATTACTGCCCATAATATTTCACCGGATGGCCAGGAATCTAAAGCAACTGAAATTATTTACAATAGGGTAAAATAAATGAAACTAAAAATATCCTCTCAATTTAAGTTTTAAGAAGTTTCTGAAATAAAAAAATTATAAAATAATGCTAGAGAATTTTAATATTGATTATTTAAGTATCCCCTGTATTTCAAAAACTTTTTCATGGGCTCCGGCAAGATCTTCAAAATGTGTTGAAATTTAAGCATTTATAGAAATTTATCATTTTATTATTCAATGTTTTTTTGGTTGTTCAAAATATTTCCTGTTTTTGATATTGAATTTTCAAGCAATATTCCCCCAATAACATTGTAGATTTGAAATAATAAAAATTGGTTCAAAAATAATTTTCCATTTTATTTTAAGGATTGGCACGGTTTTGTAGTAATTATTTGTACCACGTGGTTACTTTTTTTACTTACTATTTAAATCTACTAAAATGAAAAAGATTTTACTTTTAGCTTTGGCTTTAACATGTTTTAAGGCTGCTGAACTACGTGCTCAGGACATTCAATATGGTATACGTGCTGGTGTGAACAATGCAAACTGGGGCGGGGATGCAAAAGATTTTCTGGAAGGGATTATCTCTTATGAAAATGCTTTTAATACAAGAAACAGGACCGGTTTTCAGGCTGGTGGTTACCTTGTTTTGCCAATAGCTCCTAATTTTGTTTTGGAACCTGCTTTGATGTATTCAACAAAAGGTCAGGAAATTTATTCTACATTATTTAAAAATTCGTTCATCAACCCGAAAATCTCAATTTCCAATAATAGCCATTATATAGATTTGCCTGTTATGGCAAAATATTATATAAAAAATGGTTTTCATGTTTTTGGTGGGCCACAGGTTTCATACCTGGTGTTTAACAAAGTAAAGGCCGAAGCTGGAATATTAGGGTTTGATATCATTGACCAGAATATATATATAAATGCCCCTTTAAGGAAATTTGATTTTAGCATGGCAGCAGGCATTGGTTATCAATTTCAAAATGGTATCAACATCAGTGCCGGCTATGACCATGGATTGACATCACTGGACAAAGGAGGCCGTACTGATATCAACAACAGGGTAGTTAGGGCCTCATTAGGTTATACTTTCAAATAATGACATTAATCCATACTTAAGAAAGCTGCCCTAAAGTAAAATTTTGGACAGCTTTTTTTTATTCTTCATGGTTTTTATTGGAAATTTCAAGAGTCGATTTAGAAAATCGACGTCCGAAATTCTCTCCTCGGACCACGAAATTCTATTTCGCTATTTTCGCTATACAAAATAATATCTATTTACATCCTTCTTTTTCAATAGTGGATTTAGGAAAATCGACGTCCGAAATTCTCTCCTCGGACAGCGAAATTCTATTTCGTTATACAAAATATAACTTTTCATCATTTTTTTTAAATAGGCTATTTATGAAAATCGCAGTACGGAAGGCACCCTTCGGACAATGAAATTCCTATTTCGCACAATAAAAGGAGGGGAGTAAAAAAATTAAAATTGTAGGGAATTGTAATTGAAAAGAAGAATCTTATCCTTTTAAGTGTGCCATTATGATATCGAAAACCTCAATTGCTTTAATTTTATCATTTTGCAGGTGATTTTTGTTTCTGCTTAATATCAGCGGCCGGTCATTATTTGATTCGGGGATCCTTCCATGGCTCCCTTTGATCAAGGTGTCATCGAGAGGGATTATATCCATCAACACCCGCATACCAATTTTCTTTTTTAAAAGCTTCAGTCCCACTTTGGTCATTAAAAACTTAATCTTTGGATCAGCCAGCATCTCCACTGGATCATAGCCTGGCTTTTTGTGAATTTCTACTGTTCGTGCAAAATCCGGGGCTTTTTTCTCATCCATCCAGTAATAATACGAAAACCAATAATCAGGACCTGCGACTGCAATCAAGTCTCCGGCACGATCATGGTCTAAATGATATTCTTTTCTTCCTTCGTCAACCAATACTTTTTCAACACCTTCCGTATTCAATAAAATAGATTTAACTTCATCAATCTTTGAGGTGTCGTTTACATATATATGTGCTACCTGATGGTCGGCAACAGCAAAGGCTGCACTGGCACCAGGATCTAAAAGTTCAAGCCCACGCTCTTCTCTTATTCCTATAAATCCATGATTTCTAAGGGCCCTGTTCAAAGCAATTGGTTTATTTACATCTGTGATTCCATATTCTGAAAGGACAATCACATGAGCTCCTTTGGCTTCATAAAATTGGATCAAATTTTCACAAACCGCATCAATTTCCCCAAGATCTTTAGAGATCCTCGGGTCGCTGACGCCATATCTTTGTAAATTGTAATCCAGGTGAGGAAGGTATATTAAAGTTAAGGTAGGATCATTTAATCTATCAACTTCTTTTGAAGCTTCGGCAATCCATTTGCTGGATTTAATAGAAGTCCTGGGCCCCCAAAAATCAAACAAAGGAAATGTGCCTAATTTTTCATGGAGATGGTCCCGTAAAGAAGCTGGATATGAATATACATCGGGCATTTTGCGGCCATCTGCAAGATATTGAGGCCGAGGTGTAACAGAGAAATCAACTGACGAATACATATTGTACCACCAAAACATATTGGAGCAGGTAAAATTTGGGTCGATTGCTTTTGCTACTTCCCAAATTTTTGGCGATTGAACCAGCTTATTGGATTGCTTCCAGAATTTGATCTCACACTCATCTTTAAAATACCAGCCATTGCCAACTATACCATGTTCC
>JALZND010000114.1 GCA_030857845.1 Bacteroidota bacterium
CCATAGGTGTATTGATGTACATCTCAAGGAAAATAAACTGGTATGGCCCCGGCAAAGAAAAGACTGAAATTTCATATTAAAAATCAGAAGCCCGGGAGTTTTCCCAGGCTTCTGATTTTACATTTTCTAAATCTTTATTTAAGTCCTTATTCTTTTATTATCAATCACCTCCGGACCGCAGATCTCTAATCCGCGCGTAGTAAAAACTCCTCCCCAATCTTCTTCTCTTAAATTATCGAAATTTTTTATTCTATCGACTACTCCAGACCGCGGATTTCTAATCCGCGCAAAGTAAAAATTCTTCTTCAAACTTCTTATCTTAAGTTATCGAAATATTTTATAATCCACTGCAAAGATCTAATTAAGCCTTCCTTATCCATTATTAATAAGGAAATTCTTCAAGTCCTCAAACTCCGCCTTTATTGTCACAGCGCTTTTTTCTTTTTTTAATATAATTTGGAGGTTTTGAGGTATTACCACTTTACTGGCCAAATCTTTGTCCAATACATCCAGGAATTTGGCAGGATGAGCGGTTCCTAAAAATACGCCCGTGAGATTTTTTTTGTCGCCCAGGTATTTTTTTAAACCTAAATAACCTACTGCCCCATGGGGATCAAGCATGTAATTATGTTTTTCATACACCAATTTTATAACTTCGCTGGTTTCTTCATCGGTAAAAGCCATTCCTTCCAGGTCTTTTTTAACCTCCAACAGCTCCTTGCCATATAAATCCATGATTCGTGCAAAATTGCTCGGATTCCCTACATCCATCGCATTGGAAATGGTGCGTTGGGAAGGTCGGGGAGAAAATATCCCTGAAAATAAATATTGAGGGAAAATGTCATTTATGTTTGTAGAAGCAATGAACTTATTGACTGGAAGCCCCATCCTTTTTGCTATAAGTCCGCCACAAATATTGCCAAAATTACCGCTTGGTGTTGAAAATACAAGTTCATTTCCCTGCTCCTTAAGCTTGCTGTAAGCATAGAAGTAATAAAAAGACTGCGGGATCAACCTGCTGATATTGATAGAATTGGCAGAAGTTAAATTTACCTTTTTGTTAAGTTCCTGATCAAGGAAAGCCTGCTTTACCAGTTTTTGGCAATCATCAAAAGTACCTTCTATTTCCAGTGCGGTAATATTGCCTTTTAGGGTTGTGAGCTGTTTTTCCTGAATGTCGCTAACTTTGCCTTTAGGATACAGGATGGTAACTTTAATGCCTGGCATATTATAAAAACCTGCTGCCACAGCACCACCGGTATCGCCAGAAGTTGCTACCAGGATATTTACTTCCTCTTTTGATTTGCTTAAGTAATATGACATTAATGCAGCCATGAACCTGGCGCCAAAATCTTTGAAGGCAAAAGTAGGGCCATGAAAAAGTTCTAGTGAAAAAATATTTTCTGATACCTTTACCAAAGGAGCATCAAAAGTCAGGGTGCTTTCTACAATTGACCGGATATCGCCTTCAGGGACCTCGTCACCTATCAAAGCTTTGGTTACCATAAAGGCTATCTCCTGAAAAGAAAGCTTTTCAATATTTTCAAAAAACGAAAGGGGCAATTGTGGGATATGGGTGGGCATGTACAACCCATTATCATCGGGCAGCCCTTTAAATAGTGCTTCCCTTAAATTAACATTTGGAGATTGATGATTTGTACTGTATAGTTGCATGGTAGCTGTTGGCCGGTTCTTTTAGTTAAGCATGTCCGCTTTAGTTAAAAGTTAGCAAATTTTTAATTTTTAATAAATTGAATTTTAATAAATTTTAATAAAACCTTTCCTGGTTAAAAGTCTCCTATATCATCCGGGCCCTTTTATCCTAAAATTTGTGGGCCCGACCTGTTTATCTGCGAAATATATACCTCTCCTCCTATCTCTATTTTCCGAAAAGCTTCCAGCATATTTTCGCCAATTTTCCGGGCGATGTCCGGGTTTGCACTTAAAGCAAATATTGAGGGTCCTGAACCTGAAATGCCACATCCCAATGCACCTGCCTCCATGGCACTTAACTTAACTTTACTGAACCCCGGAATTAAAATAGATCGGATAGGCTCTACTATAACGTCTTTCATGGACCTCCCTACCAGGTCAAGATCTGAAAGGATCAACCCTGTAACAAGCCCTGCAATATTGCCCCACTGCACTACAGCTTCTTTTAGTGTAATCTGTTTTCGTAGAACGTCCCTGGCATCTTTTGTCTGGACCTCAATATGCGGGTGTATAATTGTGGCATACAAACCTTCTGGTGTAGGTAGCTGGATTACATCAAGTGGTTCGTAGCTTCTCACCAGGACAAAACCTCCCAATAAACATGGCGCCACATTATCTGCATGTGCAGAGCCACAGGCTATCCTTTCACCTTCCATTGCAAAAGGGAGCAAATCTTTGGTTTTCATTTGCCTTCCAAGCAGCTCATTTACTGCAAAAACACCCGCCACTGAGCTTGCTGCACTGGAGCCCAAACCACTTCCTAAAGGCATTTTTTTATGCAAGGAAATTTCTATTCCCTGGCCAGAACCTATGTGCTCCAGATATTTATAAATTGATACCCCAACAGTATTGTTATAAGCTTCATACGGCAATCTTCCCTCATCGCCAGTAATTTCCACAATAGACAATCCAGGTTTATCACGGAGCCGAAGGATCACCTCATCACCTGGGTTATCAACAGCAAATCCTAAAATATCGAATCCGCAGGTAACATTGGCTACTGTTGCAGGTGCAAAAATCCTGATACTTTCCCTCATGACCTTTTTTTGTAATTGATGTTGTCCTGGCTGAAATAATTGCCGATGCTTATAATCTCTGCAAAGACACCAGCTGCCGTAACCTCTGCACCTGCACCTGGGCCTTTTACTACCAAAGGCCTGTCTTTGTATCGTTCCGTAGTATAAGAAACAATGTTGTCACTTCCGGAAAGGTTGTAAAAAGGATGCGTACTATCAACAGCTTCAAGGCTTACTTTAGCCCTTCCCGATTCCAGACTGGCAATGAATCTCAATACCTGACCGTTGTTTTCAGCATCTTTCCTTCTTTTCTCAAATTCAGGGTTTGCTTTTTCTAGCTGCTCAAAGAATTCTTCAACATTTTTTGCTTTAAGGCATGCTTCTGGCAAAATATTTTCGACCACGATTTCTTCAGGTTCAAGGCTAAGCCCTGCTTCCCTGGAAAGGATCAGTATTTTCCTGGCCACATCCTTACCATTAAGGTCATCGCGTGGGTCCGGCTCTGTAAATCCTCTTTTCTTTGCCTCTTTCACAACGTCGCTAAAGTTTTCACCTTCTTTAAATGTGTTGAAAATATAGGATAGCGTACCAGAAAGGATGCCTTCAATTTTCAAGATTTGGTCACCACTATATTTTAAGTCTTTGAGTGTATTGATTACAGGAAGCCCTGCCCCTACATTGGTTTCATATAAAAATTTGACACCGTAGCGAAATGCTGTCTTTTGAAGTTTCTGGTAATCATTAAAAGAACTTGAATTGGCAAGTTTATTGGGTGTTACAATAGATATGCTTGATTTCAGTATTTCTTTATAATATTTAATAACTTCTTCGCTTGAAGTACAATCAACAAAAATACTGTTGGGCAGGTTCAGCTCTTTCATTTTAGCCACAAAGCCATCCAGGGAGGTTTTGCCATTCATGGTCTGGATATTTTCTTTCCAGAAGGAGATATCTATTCCATCTTCATTAAAAAACATCTTTTTGCTGTTGGCAATACCAATAATGTTGATGTTCAACAAGCGCTCTTCCCTCAGGTAATTGGCTTGCTTCTTGATTTGCTCTAAAAGGGTCCCGCCGATCAAACCAAGCCCTACCAAAAATATATTCAAAGTCCTGGTGTCAGACAGAAAAAAAGCTTCGTGCAATGCGTTTAATGCCTTTGACAAATCAGACTGATAAATAACAACAGAAAGATTAAGCTCTGATGATCCCTGGGCAATAGCAACTATATTGATACCGTTTTTTCCAAGTGCACTAAAAAGCTTCCCGGAAATCCCTGTAGTGTTCCTCATGTTTTCACCAATAATGGCTACAACAGAAAGACTATTTTCTATTACAATTTTATCTATTTTCCCTGCCCTTATTTCATTTGCAAAGTCTTCTTCAATAACTTCTTTTGCCCTTGAAGAAAATAATGGGTCAAGTGCAAAGCAAATTGAATATTCAGAAGATGCCTGGGTAATCAGGATCACATTGATATCCACCCTTGCCAAAGCACCAAATACCCTGGATGCAACACCAGGCACACCGATCATACCACTGCCTTGTATATTTATCAAAGCAACATCTTGAATGGAGGATATACCTTTAATAATCAAGTCTTTATTTGAAGTTTTTTGACTTATATAGGTCCCTGCAAATCCTGGGTTGAAGGTGTTTTTTATCCACAGTGGTATATTTTTGCTAAATGCTGGCTGCAATGTTGGTGGATATATAACTTTTGCCCCAAAGTGCGACATTTCCATTGCTTCGATATACGACAATGAATCCAAAGAAAATGCTCGTTTTACCTTTCGGGGATCTGCTGTCATTACACCATCCACATCTGTCCAAATTTCTATATCAGTGGCATTTAGAGCAGCGCCAAACACAGAAGCTGTATAATCGGACCCGCCCCTGCCCAAAGTGGTGGTTTCATCTTTTTCTGTAGAACCAATAAAACCAGTGATCACCTGCAAGGATTTATGTTCTGCAAAATAATTTATGATATTATTGTCCGATACGGGGAAATTTATGCGGGCGGACCCAAAATTTTTATCAGTTTTTATAAGCTTCCTGGCATCAAGAAATTCAGATTCTATGTTTTCCTGTTTAAAATACTCGCTTATCAGGAAGGCACTTAAGCGTTCGCCAAAACTCAATACCAAATCAAGCGAACGGGGGGAAAGCTCTTTAAGAAGATATACCCCATGAAGTAAATCTTCCAGCTCATTTAAGAGAATTTTTATCTTAGCGAATATTTTGCTTTGGGCTTTTACAGGAACAATATCTTTAATGGCATTAAAATGTCGTTCTTCAATTTCTTTGAGGATATCCAGGTAACCTTCATCACTTATTGCCGCCATATTGCCGAGCTCAATCAATTGATTGGTAACTCCTTGCATTGCAGATACAACAACAGCAATTTCTTCATTCCTATTTTTGTACCCCTTTACAATATCCAGCACCTTTTTGATGCTTTCAGTAGAGCCAACGGACGAACCTCCAAATTTCAAAACCTTCATTGATCAGAATGCAGTTAAACCAAATAAATTATTGCCTTTTTCAAATTTTTGCGAAATATACGGGTTTTAAAATGATCTGCTGAAATTAAATAATGAAAAATTAAAAAATTGTTGGCAAAAAAGGCGATGTGTTTTTGTTTGTTTAAGTGATATTAGATTGTGACTTGGTGATATTACATACTTATCATAATTCTATATACTACCTGATTTGTAAAAAAAACACAGTAATACATCTAATAAAGACCGAAAAAAAGGGATAAGTTTTAAAACCTATCCCCTTTCATTTATTGAATTTAATACTAGCTATATTTAGCATTTCTAAATAATTCTTTCATTCCTGCTGCAGCAAGTCCCGCAAGGGCATATACACCAATTGTCATGGCAACAGTAGAAGCATTGCGGCTGCTTGCATCTTCATTTACTGGCAAAAGTTGTGGCAGTACCACGGCAGCAACACCTGCACCCGCCCCAACGATCAACCCTCTAAGCCACGAATTCTGTTCACCGGCCCCAACGATGCTGTACAACAATGAGTTGGTAACCAAATCGCCAGCCAATGCCTGATCGTATAAAGTATCCCGATCATTTCCATTTTGACCAGCCGCATTTTTAGCTTTTTTTACAATTTGCATCCCGATTTGATCCATACGTGGAGCATTGGGTGCTATCTGTTTTATTGACTCATGAAGCGCTGTAAGCACTACGGCTCCCGCTACTCCACTTCCTATTGCTTGTGCTGTATTCATAGTTTTAATAGTTTATCAGTTTAAAAAAATTATTTGTACTAAAATTATTTATATTTAATATATATAATAAATACTAAAGCATTTTAAAATAATTTTGTTATTTAAATACATGTTTATTTTTAAATTATTTAACAGAAACTATGAAAAACTATAAAAAATTTTATCTTTTTAAACCTATGCAATTTTTTAATGTTCTACCACTTATCTAAATTGGGAACCACCTAAGTTTTAATGTTATACAAATATGTCAGAGAACTTTAACGAAAAAGATAAAATTAAAGCTATGATTTTTGACATGGATGGAACCGTTGTAGATAGCAATAAATTAGATTTTGAAGCATGGAAGCATGTCTTTGAACAACATGAGGTTGCGCTTGAATATAAGGATTACATAAAGTTGCTTGGGGCTACCAGCGAAGAAATTATCCTAAAATATTTAGATATTAATGAAGATGAAATTGAAGAGTTTATTAATAAAAGGGAAGCCTTGTTCAAAAAATATGTTAATGAAAAAGGCCTTCAACCCATGCCTCATATTAAAGGTCTTTTAGATCAAATAAAGAATGCCAAAATTAAAATGGCTTTGGCTACAGGGGCGCAGCGTGAGAAACTTGATTTTATGTTGGAAAAAATAAACCTTGCAAATTATTTTGATGAAATTGTAACTGCTGATGATGTTGAAAAGGGCAAGCCAAATGCAGAGACCTTTTTAAAAGCAGCCGAAAAGCTTCAGGTTTCTCCCGATGAAACAATAATATGGGAGGATGCGGAGAAAGGTGTGGAAGCAGCTAAAAATGGTAATTTAAAATGCATTGCAATTACTACTACAAATGAAGGAAAAGAAGGCCTTGAAAAAGCAGATTTGCTCATTGATTCTTATAAAGATATCGATCTTGATGATATTCTTAAACACTTTAATTCATAAGTTAATAAAGGACATTAAAATTTATTGTTTTTCCTCAAAACTTTATCCTAATTTTCCAGCAAATTCATACTCTTCAAAATGCTGAAAAAGTTCACTCTATTATTTTTATACACCTTGTTAATTAGTTGTGAAAATAAGGTTGCCATTGAAGGTTTTGATGGGCAAAATTGGAAAGATGACAAGCTAGGGTGCCAGGGAAAAAGGGATCAACTTGCCCCTATTATTTTAGAACAACGGGATAAAATTTTAGGCTTATCTGAATCGGAAATTTTGAACCTCATGGGCCGTGCTGATTTTTTGGAGCTTTCAAAGAGGAATCAAAAATTCTATTTTTATTATTTTTTGCCGGGGCCTCAATGTGAAAAAACCTTGTCGGGCGAAAAAAACCAGACCCTTCAAATCAGGTTCAATTCTGTGGGCTATGCCAATGAAATAATGATCAATAGGAATTGATCCATTAGCTTCCTTTAAGAACATTTTTTACCATTTTTCCTAATTTATTCAGCCTGTCCATGTTTTCTTGGATTGGTGATACCGTAGCATGTTCATGGTTCAACACACTTTCGTTTGGATATAAAAAATTTTGTTCTGGGTATATGATCACAAAACTTTGGGTTTGAAAATGTTTTGCCAGCTGCTTAGGCACCTTATCTAAAAAACTATTGTAAGAAATAGATCCTTTTCGGGAACTGATGATTATCAGGAGGTCGTCTGCTTTTATTTCCCGTGAAAGGATTAAAAAATCTTCCCAATGACTAAAATGCTTGTACCTGGCCTCTACTGATGGTTTGGAACTGCTTATTGCAACTTTAATTTTGGGAACCTGCTCTTCGGTGCAATGGAAAAACAATTCAGCACCTGTCTGCTTCGCTAAACTTTTAAGCGTTTTCACCCATCTTAAAAAACCCTGTTCTACTTCAGCATTTGGTGGTACCGCAACAATTATGTTTTTTACCACATTGAGCGGTGTTAATATTTTGGTGACCAATAACATGATTTCTGAATTCTGGAGGAGCTTATCCAAAACACTTCCAAACACAAAATTTGTAGCACTTACCTGCCCGTTCCACCCCATTACTACTTCTGTAATTAAAAGCTCTTTTATTGCTCTTAAAACGCCGCTGGCAATATTTAAATCTACCCTGGTAACCAATTGAACAGGGCTTTCAGTTGCTGCGGCATATTTAATTGCTTTACCCAGCATTTGGTTGCTGTTAATTATTTTTTCTTTTGCATCAACATCATCTTTTACTACTGCCAAAGGGAATATTGGTTCTTTTGATGTTGGGTTTTTGATCATCAATGCCAGATCAATCAAAAATTCTACACTTTTTGGGTTTGAAATGGGCACCAAAATTCTTACAGGGGCTTCAGCTAAGTCCGGCAGTTTATTGCTTTCGATAATAGCAAGCTTGCGGCCCGCATTTTCTGCAACAAAAGAACTTACCAGGCAGGTGACTAAAATCATTAAAATGGTGCCGTTCAAAATTTCTTCATTGAACAATCCAATATTCAATCCTACCAATACGGCAGCCAAAGTAGCGGCGGCCTGGGCATTGCTTAATCCAAAAATAATGTTTCTTTCTGTAACACTGTACTTAAAAAACTTTTGAGTGAAAAAAGCAGCCAGCCATTTTCCAGCAGTCGCAACCACAATCATGCTTATTGCCACCCATAGTGCCTCCGGTCCTTTAAAAATCACCTTCAGGTCTACCAACATACCAACACTAATCAAAAAGAAAGGTATAAAAATATTATTGCCCACAAATTCAACCCTGTTCATTAGAGGGGAAGTATTTGGGATTAACCTGTTTAAAGCCAGTCCCGCCAAAAAAGCCCCTATGATAGGTTCTATTCCGGCAAGTTGTGCCAGAAAAGCTGATGCAAATACAAATACAAGGACAAATATAAACTGTGCCCCACCTTCTGACTCAATATTTTTGAAAAACCATATGCCTATTTTAGGGAAAACCCATAAGACCAAAAAAGAAAATACAGACAGAGATATGCCTAGCCGAATCCAAAATTGTTGGTTCAGCTCACCGGTAGTAGCACTGGCAATTACAGCCAGTACCAAAAGCGCAGCTGTATCTGTAATGATGGTGCCACCAACTGAAATGGTAACTGCCTGGTTTTTGGTGATGCCGAACCTGCTTACGATGGGGTATGCCAATAAAGTATGTGAAGCAAACATGCTTGCCAATAAAACAGATGAAATCAGGCTAAATTCAAGAAGAAAATAGCCTGTAAAAGTCCCAAGCATCATTGGGATAGCAAAAGTTAAAGCCCCAAATACTATGCTCCTGTTTTTATGCTTCTTGAAATCTACCATGTCTATTTCAAGTCCAGCCAGGAACATGATATAAAGCAGGCCTACTGTACCAAATAGAATTATGCTACTGTCCCTTAAGAGCAGGTTGAAGCCGTTAGGCCCTACTAAAACACCTGCCAATATCAGCCCTATAATACTGGGAATCCTGAATTTCCTCAGCACGATCGGGGCAAGAAGAATTATCAACAATACCAGTGTAAATATTAATACAGGGTCAGTAAAAGGAAGTGAAAAGTCAAAAAAATGATCCATGCCCAAAGTTATAAATTCAAATATAAAT
>JALZND010000475.1 GCA_030857845.1 Bacteroidota bacterium
CTTTAAGGTTACGGCTTATTATATTGGACTGCCACTCAAAAGCCTGTGGGCCTTGAGGAATGCCAAGGGAATACTTGTAATCACTGTATACTGCTGTAAAATTGGAGAAAAGCCTTTCATTAAACAAATGGTTCCAACGGAATGTGCCGGTTCCATTTCCCCATTTAAAACCAAACCTTTCGCCCACTGTCCAAACATCCTTTCCAAAATATCCTGATAAGAAGATCCTGTTTTTGGGATTTATGATATAGTTGACTTTGGCATTGAGGTCATAAAAATAAAATACATTGTCCTTAATATTTTCATCATTTGACAACCTTGTAAAGGTATCAAAATATGTTCTTCTACCGGCAATCATAAAACTGCTTTTCTCTTTGATTATAGGGCCTTCCAGGTTTAGTCTGCTGCTAATCAGGCCAATTCCACCCTGACCTGAAAACTGCTTCATATTGCCCTCCCTTTGCCGTACATCCATAACCGAAGAAAGCCTTCCGCCATAGTTTGCAGGAATTCCCCCTTTATAAAGCTTTAGGTCCTTTATTGCATCGGCATTAAAAATTGAAAAGAAGCCAAACAGATGCGAAGAATTGTATACTGGTGCCTCATCCAAAAGAATCAAGTTTTGATCGATGTTGCCACCCCTTACATTAAATCCTGATGCCCCTTCACCTACTGAAGATACCCCTGGAAATAATTGTATGTTTCGGATAATGTCCACCTCTCCCATAAGCTGGGGCAATCTTTTTATTTCAACCATACTAATCTGGTTTACACTCATTTGAATGTCTTCCACGTTTTTGTCAATTTTTTCACCAGAAACAACCACCTCTTCCAAAGTGATCCGCTCATTCATCAAATCAATATTTAAAGATTTATTTTCATTTAAATTTACCTCAATAGTCTGAGAATGATAGCCAACAAAACTATATGTTAGGCTATAGATGCCCGTTGGCAAGGATAAAGAGTAGAAACCATAAACATTTGAAGTAGTGCCACCTTTGATTTCAGATACATAAACCGAAGCCCCAATTAAATCTTCTCCACTGCCTGAATCTTTTAAATAGCCATTGATAATATATTTTTGCTGAGCCATGAGGCCATGAAAACCGAAAAAAAGAAAAATCGCGAAGTAAAGCTTTTTCATAATGATTTGAAGGAACTGCAGGCAAAAGTATTTAAGGAATGACTGTAAAAAAAATTAATTTTATAAACGCACATATACTATACATGAACATCATATACGGGTGAAGATTGGTATCTGTATATTTTCTGCCATTATTTATTCATTAATATATTGTAAAGTAATAACTGTCAACGAATATTACATTTGTTCATGCTTCCATCATTATGAAAAGCCAAGATTTATTAATATTCTTTTATTTTAACCCGTTGTGTAAAAATAAATTTTGCTTTTATAGAAATTGAAACCTGCAACCCAAGCTTTTCTACCTTGTGTTTTTTTCTCTCAATCCTGTAGGAATTAAATGTGAATAACACCGTATGAAATGCGGTGTAAAAGTAGACAAAAACGCCAACCATGAAGTGGTTGAACTAAAAGCAAGAATTTTGCTTATGAGAATGAGTTTTGTTCAACCCTTTCAGGGTTGTCTAAACTTTTATATTCCTCCCTGGATTTGATCCAGCTATTCATGGTAAAGCCTTTTCAGGCTTTCTGCACTTACATTTGTTCTTTAAATTAATATATTCTAAGAACAATTATTTTTCAACCTTGATGACCTAAGAACTTGATCAGCAATAGATTTTCACATCAATTTGATTTGAAATGAATATAATTTCACACAACTGGTTTACTTATTCTATTCCACAATTATTTATATCTCACGTAATAATTACCAACAGCAAATTAATATTTAAATTTGATTGCAACAATATTGCAAATTAAAAATTAATAACTAATTTTGAGCTTCAGGAATAATAAAATACAGTGTAGATGATGGTAATAAAAAACCAAAGACTTTTTTCAGATTATCTTGGAATTATAAGTTCATTTTTATGTATAGTTCATTGTTTAATAGCACCTGCTGTATTTTCATTACAATTTTTGTTCCTTTCAACCTCGTCATCCTTTGAAATAATAGAATATCTTTTTGTTGGATTAAGTTTAATTGCAGTTATATTCTCTTCCAAAAGATTTAAAAGGGTTTTTAGCAAGGCGACTTTGTGGGTAACTTTTTTTGTATTTGCCAGTTCAATTTTCTATCATGAAGCGTTTCCTCCCTATGTATCTTATTTATCATCTGCAATTTTGATATTACTTCATTTTCAAAATATTTTTTATAAAAAAATATTTGCCAAAGCATAAAAGATGAACCTATAGCTACAGGAAAGTGGACTGAGGGTCCATCTATAGATGGAAAAGGCAAATTTACTGCAGTTAAAGTAGAACCTTATGATGATCAACCTATGTTAGGAATGCCTGACACGAAAGAATATACGCAAAAGCGCAAAATGAAGCCTGCAAGTGCAGGAAAATCTATAAAATAGGACATTATCAATAAAAGTGCTATAAAACGCTTTTAAATATTTTTAGAAAGAAAAAATTGAGGCTCCTCTTTAAAATTCAATGGCAATTGATTAATCGAAGAATCTTTCTTGGCTATGTATACTTTAAAAGTTGTGCCAACATCAAGCTCACTTTCAACTGTTATTTTTCCTCCACTATTTTCAATAATCCTTTTAACGATATATAAACCTATCCCAGAACCTTCTACATGGGTATGCAGCCTTTTAAACATTGAAAAAACCTTGGTCTGTTGATTAGGTGTTAAACCCAAGCCATTATCTTTTATAGAATAAACATCAAAATCACCTTCCTCAAAAGTCTTGATTTCTACTTTCAATGGCTTGTCGTATGACCGATATTTCAATGCATTGGTCAATAGATTGTAGAGTATGCTCCTTATGTTTTTCTTGGCATAAAAAATATTCACTACCTTATAATCCTCAACAAGCTCTACCCCTGATTCCATCCACAATTTAGCAATTTCAGTTTTAATAT